>JAPLJL010000090.1 GCA_026388615.1 Pseudomonadota bacterium
TTCGTCGAGGATATTGACATCGTGAACCTGACCCGAGGTAATCCACACTACCGAGGGAATCGGACCGTGGAGGTCGAGCAGGGTATGCAGTTTCACCGCCCCTTTCCGCTGGCGGAACTTCGCCCAGGGGAAAAGGGCCAGGCACAAATCGATAGTCGTGGAGTCGAGGGCGTAGACGGTCTGCTCCAGTTCCAGGCCGAAGTCCTCGTGAGCGTAAAGCTCTCTGGCCTGAGTGATAAGAACTTGGGCAAAGTCGGCGTAGATGCGCCAATCTCGCACCGTATTGGCATTGGCCAAAGTATTGCGGGACACCTGACCGCGGATACCCAAATGATAAAGTTTGGTCTGAGCCGCTCGCAGACAGGCCTCGATATCGCGCAGGCTCTCCCGATAAGTAAATTGCGCAAAGGCCAGGCAAAGAAATTGGTCCCAGCAAGAAAACGTCTTGATCTTGTAATGGCCTTGATACTTCTCTACACATTGGCGAAATTCGTAAGCAGGAAGAAAATCCATCAGCTGGGCAAATATCGTTTTGCCGGAGTTCATCGGCCATCTCCTTTCGCGGGGTGGCGAAAGTATGGTTCCGACAAGGTTGCAAGTTCAAATCGAAAAATTTCTGATTGGCTAAATATGCCAGCATTTTCAAAATGTTAGAAGCCGTCTATCATAAAACGTTGGGACAGCACTGATCTCATAACTCTGATAACCCTTCAGAATAAATTACTTGTTCATTTATAGTTGCAGAGAGTGTTATGAGTATTTTCATTGAATTTATTATATGGGCTGCATCGGCTCGCCGATGCATTGCATTAGCAAGCTAATGCACTCCATATAAAATAACGAAATTAGACCGGATCAAATATTTTCCTTTATCCCTTGTGTTTTCAATCGCTAATTCGTTACTCATAACACTCTCTGATAAATTTAGCACATTCCATTTATTAATTTGTTATAGGAATTTGGTTATGGGGATTTGATTTTATAACGGATTTCCTCTTCGGAAACCGCTTCCACCTTGCCCTCCTGCTCCAGGGTATGCAGATGGCCGGCCACGGTCAGGAGCGCCGGCAGCCGGAACCTTTCATCGAGTACCGGGTAGATTTCCTGGACCAGTTCGGAAATGGAAAGCTCGGCATCCTTCAGGTGGGCGAGGATCTGCTCTTCCCGCATATGCCGATGCCGGATCAGGGTGGTGATTTTTTTCTGGGGGTACCTGATCTCCTGGCCATGGCCGGGGAAAATTTGGGCAATTTCAAACCCTTTCAGCCGTTCGAGCGAGGCCAGATAGTCCCGGCCGTCGCCGTCGGGAGGGCCCACCCAGGTGGTGCTGCCCCCCACCACCAGATCCCCCGAGAACAGGATTTTTTCTTCTTTCCAGAAAAAGGCCAGGTGGCCCCGGGTATGCCCGGGGGTGCCCAGGACCTGGATCTCACCCCCGGAAAATTCAATGATTTCCCCGTCCGTCAACGTTTTCACTTCGGTCCCCTCAAACCAGTTTTTAACGGTCGGGATTTCCTCGGGGTGCGCGAAAATCTCCGCGCCGGTCTCCCGGGCAATGGCCTCCCCGGCCTGAGAGTGATCGGGATGATAGTGGGTGATCAGGATCCGGGAGATCCGGCCCCCGGCCGCCTGCGCCGTCACTTCCCGGGCGGTTTCGCGGTAACCGGTGTCAATCAGAAGGGCATTCTTACCCTCCCCCAGCAGGTAGATATTTACCGGATAGTGCGCCTTACCCGGGAGGGTAATTCTTTTTACCTGGTTTGATAATTTCTTTTCCACCGTCATGGGATGGGATTTTTTGTAGTCTGCCGATTCATCGGCGTTTTTTAAAATCGCCCGATCCCGCCCAGTGACGGGACACGTAAATCGGGCAGCGACAAGACCCTCGGAAATCCTAACTGTTTTTTTGGTTTAACCCTCTGAACGAATCCATCCTGGTGGGGACTGTTTTTGAATTTGGAGCTCGGAACTTGATCTGTATAAATGGAGCCGAGAGGGGGACTCGAACCCCCGACCTGCTGATTACGAATCAGCTGCTCTACCAACTGAGCTATCTCGGCCCTTGGGACGATGTTTGAAAAGCAAATACCGGGTATCTTTTCCATCCTGGACCGTCACCAGGAAGCGCTCCTTGTCCTTGACCTTCTCGACGGCCTTCCGGAAATCCTCCAGGGCTTTGATCTTCTGCCCCTCGATTTCCACGATCACCTGGGCCTGGCCCAGTCCGGCCTCGCCCGCCACCGAGCCCGGTTCCACGAATGAGACAAACACCCCTTCCCGGGCTTCCACCCGGTACTGGAACCGGAAAAGGTCGGTCAGGGGTTTGACATAAAAGCCCAGATCGGTTTCTACCTCTTCCGGCTCGATCTCGGGTTGTTCCCCTTCGGAGATGATGTCTCCCGGCGCGAGCCCCGCCCTCTCAGCGGGAGAACCGCTGAAGACCGCGTTCACCACCACCCCGCTCCGCGAGGGAATCCCGAAGTATTCGGCCAGGTCGCGGTTCAGGGGCTGGAAAGTCACCCCGATCCAGCCCCGGTCAATCTTGCCGGAGGAGAGGATCTTGTCCCTGACCTCGAGCACGGTGTTGACCGGGATGGTGAAACCGATCCCCCGCCCCTGCATCATCGAGTTGATCCCGATGACCTCCTTGTTCAGGTTGACCAGCGGTCCCCCGCTGGAACCGAAATCGATCATGGCGTCGGTCTGGAGAAAGTCCGTGATCAGGGGCCCGTTCTCCACGTTTCTTCCCCGCCCGCTGACGATCCCCAGGGTTACCGTCCCGTCCAGGCCGTAGGGGTTGCCGATGGCCAGCACCCACTGACCGACCTGCACCTGGTCGGAATTCCCCAGCTGGGCCACCGGCATCTGGCCCTCCGGCTGGATCTGGATCACGGCAAGGTCGGTCTGCTTATCGGTGCCCAGAACCTTGGCCGGGAATTTCTTCTTGAAATTGGGAATGGTCACCGTCACCTTTACCGCCTTGGAAACGACATGATCGTTGGTGATGATGTAACCCTTGGCATCAACAATCACCCCGGAACCGACCACGGTGATCTTGCGGTTTTCCTGCTTCAGAATCGCCTGGATATGCACCACCGCGGGCTGCACCGACTGGGAAACTTCGGTGATCACCTTCTGCAGGGCGGTAAAATCACCCTGCGGGCTTTCCGCCCGGGCGGAGAGCGGAGAAAGAATCAGGAAAAGCCCGACCCCCAGGAACCAGATCAGCTTTTTCATTATTCACCCCGAAAGAAAGAAGTTGGAAGCCATCGAAAAAAACATCATGACGAAAATCATGACCAGGACAATCATCAGCAGCCCCGGCATGATCACCACCAAGGTGGCCCGCGCGGTCGAGAAGCCCTGGGATTCCCTGATCGCCCAGATTAAAAGGATGGGTTTATAGACCGCCTTGATCAGGTCACCGAGGACCGGGATCACACTCAGGACATCCGGGCTTTCGGAATATGAAACCGCGCTCAAGGTATTTTTGAAATCCCGTTTCCCGCCGAAAAAGCGGACAAAAAAGTGAAAAACCACGCAAAAAAACAAGATCCGGAAAAAACTGAAAACCGGCGCGAAAAACAGCATCCCGACGATCAGGCTCCCGGTGATTTCCCCTTCTCCCAGCCCCAGGGCTGTAAGCCAGGAGGTTCCATACAGATAGAGACCCGGCAGGCTCAAAATGGTTCCGATGGTGCCCACGATTACCGCGTAGATGATGGGAGCAATCCATCCCGGTACGGGATCCCGAAGATTTTGGAAAAACTGGCGGGGTGAAAACATCACTTCCGCCCAGGTCTCGGCCAGGGCCCGCAATAATCCCCGGGATTTTAGACTCTCCCAGGGAATACCCCCATTCCCCGCTTTTGCCCCCGGAGGGGGAGGAAACAAGGGATCGGGCACGGGCCGGTCCGGCAGAATCCCGGGTCCGGTCGGGCCGGGAATGATTTCCGGCGGTTTCGGTTCTTCTTCCACGTCTCAATAATATTCGTTTTAGCGTC
>JAPLJL010000067.1 GCA_026388615.1 Pseudomonadota bacterium
GGCGGCGATGAAGGGCTTGGGGGATTCCTCGATCAGGGTGAAGGCTTCCTGCAGGTGCATGATTTCCTGCAGAAGCTTGTCCCGGCCGCCGAGCAGGCCCTCGGACCCGTCCATGCCGATGGACCCGCCCATGGTCTTCAAATCCAGGCCGGCGGAGAAGGCCCGGCCCTTGGCCGCGACGACCACTACCCAGACCTCCGGATCGTCCGCCACCTCGCGGACCGCCAGGGGAAAATCCGTCCAGAACGGCTTGCCCATCACGTTCAGCTTGTCGGGATTATTCAGCCAGAGCCAGGCCACGTGGCCCTTTTTCTCGATCGCGATTACCTTATAATTTCCCATTTTCCTGCCTCCTTTTTCGGATTCTATCCGCGGGTCAATATTCTGTTCAAAGTGATAAAATAAGGCAAGAGCTCTTTCCTTTTTGGAGTGCAGCAGCTTGCTGCTGCTTATTGTTTTATATGGAGTGAAATAGCTTGCTATTTCGATGCGCCAACTTGTTGGCGCACACTAAAGGGAAATAGCATCAGCAAGCTGATGCGGTCCAAAGGGGAAATTTGAATTTTATGGAGTGCAGCAGCTTGCTGCTGCCGATTGTTTTATATGGAGTGCATTAGCTTGCTAATGCGTGCGCCAGCGGGCTGGCGCAGTCAAAGAGAATCAGCACCAGCAAGCTGGTGCATTCCAAAAAATAATGAACGACGAAATTTATCTTACCTATCCGCATAATCCCCCCCATCTTTTTCTGGCAAATGCTTCATACATGGTAACGGCGGGGGCATTTCAAAAAGAACATTATTTTCAAAGTCCGGATATTCGGAAGTTGATTTGTCAAATCTTGTTTGATATGTCAGAGCGTTTTGAATGGCAATTGGAGGCCTGGGCGGTATTGGCTAATCATTATCATTTTATTGCCAGAGCGCCCAAAGATGCGGGAACATTGGTTGGATTCATTAAAGCTTTGCATTCGAAAACGGCAATTGAAATGAGGAAACGATCCGGAATTACAGGGAAAATAATTTGGCAGAATTATTGGGATACTTGTTTGACCTATGAAAAATCTTATTTGTCTCGTTTGAGTTATGTGCATTTTAATCCGGTAAAACACGGCTTGGTAGAAAAAGCTGAAAACTATCCTTTTTGCAGCGCCAAATGGTTTATGGAAGGAAGTCCGAATGAGTGGCGGGAAAAAATACTAAAGGCACCTTGCGATAGGATTAAAGTTGATGATGATTTTTAAAGGTGCATCAGCAAGCTGATGCGGTCCAAAGGGGAAAATTTGATATTTTTATGGCTGGCGCACTCTCAAGGCGAATAGCATCAGCAAAGAGGAAAAAATGAGAAGAGGAAATGTCGAGCTGATCCCCGGGAAAAACCGGGGACATTATCCCTACAGCAACTCGATCTTCATTGATGAGGGGCCCGGGATTGTGATTGATCCGGCCTCGGATGAGGAAAGGCTCCTGGCTCTGAAAAAAAATCCGGGCATCGGAATCATCATCAATACCCACTACCACGAGGATCACTTCCTTTATAATCACCACTTTCCCGAAGCCGAACTCTGGGTGCCGGAGCTGGATGCCCCGGCTTTCGAGTCCCTGGAAACCATCCTGGACTACTGCGGGATTCTGGGTCTCCCGGATGAGGAGACCTGGAGGAGCTACTACCTGGACAAATTCAATTACCGGGCCCGGAAACCGGACCGGAAATTAAAAGGCGGCGAGAAACTTCAATTCGGAAAGACCCGGATGGAGGTAATCCACGCCCCCGGGCATACCCCGGGGCATTCCGGTTTCTGGTTTCCCGAAGAGAAGGTTCTTTTTGTCGCGGATTACGACCTGACCGCCTTCGGGCCCTGGTATGGCGACCGGGTTTCCAGCCTGGAGGACACCATTGCCTCGGTCGAAAAACTCCGGAAGATCCCGGCCGAGGTCTACTGGGTTTCCCACGGAGAAGAGATTTCCCGGGAGCAGGCGGAAGGAAGATTCGCGGAATACCTGAAGGTGATCACGGTCCGGGAGGAGAAACTGCTGGCCTTTCTAAAAACCCCTCATACCCTCGATGAGATCGTGGACCAGTGGATCATCTACCGGAAGGAGAGGGAGCCGGTCTATTTTTTCCGGTTCGCCGAGCAGGCGATGGTAAAGAAGCATCTGGAGAATCTTCTCCGGCGGGGGTTGCTCAGAACTGAAGAATCAGACGGGAAAGAAAGGTATTTAAAAAATGACTAATGTCTAATTTCTAATGACTAAATAAAATAATCAAAAATCAATTGCTAATGAATCCACAATCAAAATTATTGAAATTTCCTGTTTGGCATTGGGCATTTAAAATTGGGCATTGATTAGAAATTCGACATTAGAAATTAAGAATTAGGCCTAGCCCGCCACGGTTGTGGTTTCGGCCTTCTCCGGTGCGCTTTCCCGGTGGGCGAGCGCCTCCTCCATCTGGCAGTTGCCCTGGAAAATCACGCCTTCTTCGATCACCAGGACCGGGGTGATGATGTTGCCGTACAGCCGGCCCGGAGCCAGGATTTCCATCTTGTTCAGGGCCCGGAGATTGCCCACCACCTCGCCGGAAACGATGATCGTCCCGGATTCGATATTGGCCTTGACCTTGGCGGAGTCGCCGATGATCAGGATATCCTTGCTGGAAACCTCCCCGCTGAATTTGCCGTCGATCCGGACCGTCCCGATGAAGGTGAGCTTGCCGTCGAACTCGCTGCCCCTCCCCAGCAGGGCGTTGATCTGGTCCAGCGGCTTGATTTCGCGGGAGCTGAAGGTGCTTTCCTTTTCTCTTTTCGTCATTCCGGTTCCTCCCTTTCAGGGTTAGGTTAAGATCTGATCGACCACGCGGGCAAGTTCCTCTTCCGAAGAATAATGAATGACCAGTTTCCCCTTCTTGCCCCGGCCCTGGATTTCCACCCGCACGCGGAGCTTGCGCTTCAGCTCCTCTACCACGTGGCGGATCTGGGCTTCCAGCGGGGTCAGGGGGCCTACGGTCTTTTTCTTGCCGGTTTTCATCCGGTGAATGAGTTCCTCGACGGCCCGGACCGAGAGTCCCTTGGAGATGACCAGCCGGGCGATTTCCCGCTGGGCCGGGGCCCCCTCCAGGGCCAGGAGGGAACGGCCGTGCCCGGCCGAGAGGGTTCCTTTCTGGATCTCTTTCCTGACTTCCTCCGGCAGCTTGAGCAGGCGGAGGAAGTTGGCCACCGTGGCCCGGTCCTTTCCCATCTTCTGGGCGATTTCCTCCTGGGATAAATTAAATTCCTCCGCGATCCGGGCGTAGCCCTGGGCCTCTTCGATCGGGTTCAGGTCGTCCCGCTGGATGTTCTCGATCAGGGAAAGCATCAGGGCTTCCGCGTCGGTTACCTCCCTGACGATCGCGTCCACGTGGGTCTGCCCGGCTTCCCGGGAGGCCCGCCAGCGCCGTTCGCCCGCGACCAGCTCGAAGCCCGCGGGGGTGCGGCGGACAGTGATCGGCTGGAGCAGGCCGCTTTCCTGGATCGATTTGGCCAGCTCGGAGATCTTTTCGGGATCGATCGTCCGGCGGGGCTGCCAGGGGGAAGGCAGGATCTCGTCCAGGGAAAGGGAAAGAATCTTCTCCCCGCCCTCAGGGGGAGACTCGGGGATCAGAGCGGCAATCCCCTTGCCCAGGGCTTTGCGGGTACTCACTTTCTCCGGACCTCCTCTCTTTCCAGGAGCTCCGAGGCCAGTTCCAGGTATCTCTGGGCCCCGGCGGATTTAATGTCGTAAAGCAGAACGGGTTTCCCGAAACTCGGGGCCTCGGAAAGCCGGACCGAGCGGGGGATCACCGTGCGAAAAACCTGGCTCCCGAAATGCTGGCGGATTTCCGAGGTGACCTGGTGGCTCAGGGAAAGCCGGGTGTCGAACATGGTGAGGAGGATGCCCTCGATTTTCAGGCGGGGGTTCAGGTGTTCGGAGACCAGCTGGATGGTTTTCAGAAGCTGGCCCAGCCCCTCCATGGCGTAGTATTCGCACTGGATCGGGACGATCAGGGCGTCAGCCGCGGTCAGGGCGTTGACGGTCAGGAGCCCCAGGCTGGGCGGGCAGTCGATGAAAATGTAATGGAATTTATCTTTGATCTTGGCCAGGGCCTTTTTCAGGCGGGTTTCCCGGGAAATGGCCCCGACCAGCTCCACCTCCGCCCCGATCAGGGCGGAGCGGGATGGGAGCACCTTCAGGAATTCGATCTCGGTGGCGTGGATCAGCTCTTCCGCGGTTTTCTCCTCGATCAGGACCTCGTAGATGGAGGGCTCACCGTTTTTGAGGGCGACCCCCAGCCCGCTGGTGGTATTGGCCTGGGGATCCAGATCCACCAGAAGGGTTTTGCGCTCGGCCACGGCCAGGGAGGCGGAAAGATTAATGGCGGTGGTGGTTTTTCCCACCCCTCCCTTCTGATTGGCGATGACGATGATCTTCCCCAAAAGCTCTCCTTCAGTTCTTTTCGAAAACCAGGATGGTGCGGGGATTTTCCCAATAGGAAAAGCGGTAAGGTTTCCGCCGGGCCAGTTTCACCCCGAAGGGGAGCGGATCGACCCGGGCCAGCTCTTCGTCGGCCCGGGGCCCCTTGAAAACCAGGAGCTTCCCGCCCGGCTTCAAAAAAGGCGGGCCGATGCCGAGCACTTCCTTGAGCTTCCCGGTGGCCCGGGAGAGGACCGCGTCGAAGGTCCCGGCCAGGACTTCCCGGACCCCGCAGGTTTCCGCCTGTCCCTGGACCACCTCGATCCCGGTGAGTCCGAGGGTTCGGATGACCTGGCGGAGGAAAACCGATTTTTTCTGCCTTTGCTCAAGCAGGACCATCCGGACCTCGGGCCGGGCCAGCTTGACCGGGATGCCCGGGAGGCCGGCCCCGCTGCCCAGGTCGAGGGTAAAATCGCCGGGCCGGAGGAGGGAAACCGGGGCCAGGCAGTCCAGGAAATGCTCGGTCAGCAGTTCCCGGGGGTTATCGGTCCCGACCAGGTTGATTTTCTCCCCCCATTCCCTCAACTCGGAAAGATATAGGAAAACCTTTTTGACCGAGGCCGCGGACAGGGAGATTTCCAGCTCCCGGGCTCCCATTTCCAGGAGCTCCTCCAGCTCCGCGGAGGGATTAACAGGATCCTCCATGTGATTCCGGGTTTTGGAGCTGGGAGCGGTGGACCCTTTCGATTTCCGCCATCTGGTCCTTAAGCTTGAGCTTGAGCTTCTGATGCTGCTTTTTCTCCAGTTCTTCTTCCGGGGTTAGAAGGTGTTTCTGGCTGATCTGGTCAATCTTTTCGTCCAGGAGTCGGTGCTCGGCCTGCAGGGCCTGAAAGCGGGCGTCCTCGTTCAAAATTTTTTCCAGTTTCCGGGGATCAATGGCTTTCAAATTTTTCCTCCTTTCCTCCCTCCCTTTCCCAGTTTATCTCCGGGTGGGAGAGTTCGGCTTCTGACTTACGAATATAATTCGGTGCCAGGGTTTTCAAGTCATCGGATTCCCCGCGGGCGAACCTTTCCCAGGCCAGCAGACCGGCCTGGCGGGCGAGGGGATAGGCCGGGAGGGAATCCGCGCCGCGGGTTTCCCCCCCGTTCCATTCCTCGATCTCCGGGCGGTAGCGCCGGGCGCCGGTGCCCAGGAAAATCGTCGGGCGGGTGACGGATTTCAGGATTTCCGAAAGGGGCGACACCTTTTCCTCCCCGATTTGGGAGAGGATGCCGTTTTCGGAATGATAAAGGCTCCAGTAAATCTCGCCCTTGCGGGCATCAATCAAGGGGCAGATGGTTCCGGAGAAAAGAGGAAGGTTGCCGGCCAGGGCTTTCAGGGAGGAAACCCCCACGACCGGGAGCCGGCGGGCCCAGGCCATGCCCAGGACCGTGGCCATCCCGATGCGGAGGCCGGTGAAGGACCCCGGGCCCACCCCCACCGCCAGGCCCCGGATTTCGGAAAGGGGAGTGCGGGAGGTCCGCAGAAGCCAGTCCCAGGCCGGCAGGAGCCGCTCGGTATGGGTAACGCCTCCCCCGAAACAGATTTCCGCTAGGAGTTCATCCCGGTTAAGGAGAGCGAGGCTGCCGAATTCGGTCGAGGTTTCCAGCGCGAGAATCTTGAACATTTTTCAGTTCATCCGGTGAGCGTTTAAAATAAGTTTTTAAAAAAGTTGATAATGTCATCCTGAAAGCGGATGAGGTCATTATACACAGCCACGGCCATGATCAGAAGCACCATGCCGAAACCGATCTGCGAGGTCACCTCCCGGGTTTTCAGCGAAAGCGGGTGCCGGATGACGGCTTCGATCAGGAGCAGGACAATCTGCCCGCCATCGAAGATAGGGATGGGGAGCAGGTTCAGGATCCCCAGATTGATGCTGATGATCACGAGCAGGAACAGATACGGGTACCAGCCCGAGCGGGCGGAATCCCCGGCCAGCTTGACGATCAGGATGGGGCTGCCCACGTTTTTCCAGGAAATCCGGCCCTCGATGAGGGAGAGGATCCCGCGCACGGTCAGGTAAGAAAACTCCCAGGTTTTTTCGACCGCCTGGACCAGGGCTTTTCCCGGGTTCTTTTCCCGGAGCTTGATGATCCGGCCCGAGGTGTACTCCAGATAACTCCGGATCCCGATCCGGAAGGTGGATTTTTCCCGGGGAGACTTGGCCACGGTTTCGGTTTCCGGGGTCACGGCCAGGGTGAAAAGCTTTCCCTCCCGGTCCACCAGGACCTGCCGGGGGGTGGCTCCGCCCGCCTGGACCAGTTCCACGAGTTCTTCCCAGCCGGAAAGCTTTTTCCCGTCGATGGTGAGGATCC
>JAPLJL010000044.1 GCA_026388615.1 Pseudomonadota bacterium
CCGTCATCATCGGTGTCGTCATCGAGCGGGTTGGTGGTCGTAGCGCCGCTGTCACCATCCCAGGTAGGAATTGGGTTGGTCCCCGTCCCCTGGGGGCCGCCCAGGCCGATTTCCTGGCCATCACCCAATCCATCATTATCAGAATCAAATTTATTCGGGTCAGTCTCACCCGGGTCCACCACCCGGTCCCAGTCGGCATCCTCGTTCCCGTCCAGAATGCCGTCATTATCGGTATCGTCATCGCCTGGATCGGTGTCTCCGGGATCAAGAATTCCCCAGGCGGGCGGGCCTACCGGTAAACCCGGAGGAGGAGTAAACGACCCTGCATCCTCGGTCCCATCCAATATTCCATCGCCATCGCTGTCCTGAATTAAAGGATTAACCGGGCAGGACCATAAAGGGGCTCCACTGGTCCAGGCATATTCGCCTTCGTCATTCATGCCGTCCATATCAAAGTCGGCACCCCAGATTAAAAAATACATAAACGTCCAACCTCCCAGAGCCGGCGGGGGTGGACCACAGACTGGCCCATATACAGCAAAACAACAGTTGTACTCCCAATTGTCATCCAAAAAGTTTCCGTTGTTATCCGACCCGGGAGGGGGCGGAGGCCAGGCGGCCAAGACGTTTTGGGCCGTAAGCATCAGCCCGAAAAGTAGGGCAAACATGACCACCCAGATCCTTGTTACCTTCATTTTTCCTCCTTGTGTTCGCAAATTCGCCTAAAAAAAGCCGCCATTCTCAATTTTCAATAAATGGCAGCCGGACCATTCATACCCTTCCTTATAGATAGATATTCATGCTCTCCGAAAAATATTTCTTCCCGAACCAGAAAAATCTTAAAAAGTATAGGAAAATGTTGATTAAAAAACAACCGAAAGAAGAAGGATAGTGAGCCCTAGTAAGTTGGGTATTTTACTTTAGGCGAGGCGGATCAGGTCGCGCATCTCCCGAACCGCGCGCTCCATTCCCACCAGGACGGCCCGGGAAATTATGGAGTGACCGATGGAAAGCTCTTCGATTTCCTCGATCGCGGCAATGCGCTGGACATTCTGATAATTCAAGCCGTGGCCGGCGTGGACTTTCAGTCCTAATTTAATCGCCATCTTGGCGGCGTTGATGACCCGGCCGAGTTCTTTCTCGACCTCCTTCACCCCGATCGTATCGGAATAAACCCCGGTATGGATTTCCACGATGTCGGCCTGGATCCGGTGGGCGGACTTGACCTGGTCGAGGTCGGGATTGATGAACAGGCTGACCAGGATGCCGCCTTCGTGGAAGGTCCGGATCGAGGAGGCGATCGCGTCCTGATTCAGATTGACCTCCAAGCCGCCTTCGGTGGTCAGCTCTTCCCGGCGTTCGGGCACCAGGGTGACCATATCGGGCCTGATCAGAAGCGCAGTCCGGATGATTTCCTGGGTATTGGCCATCTCCAGGTTCAGCCGGGTCTTGACGATCTTTTTCAGCTCCTCCAGGTCCCGGTCCTGGATGTGCCGCCGGTCTTCGCGGAGATGGACAATGATCCCGTCCGCCCCGGCCAGCTCGGCCAGGACCGCGGCGAACACCGGGTCCGGCTCCCGGCCCTTGCGGGACTGCCGGAGGGTGGCGATGTGATCAACGTTGATGGAAAGTCTTTTCATAATTCAGTTAGTTGGTGAGTTTGAGGGTTGGTGAGTTGGTTCGGGAAAAGCCATATTCTCGAATACATTATTTTTTTACTAACTTTCTAACTCTCCAACTTTCCAACTCACATTTTTATCTTGTTCTTAATCAATATCGGTTCCTGCTGAGCCCTTTCTTTCAGGTCGGAATCAAGGGTAATCGCCTGCCGGAGGGTTTTTTCCGCCTCCGCTTTCCGGCCATCTTCGGCATAAGCACAGCTCAAATAATACCATAATTCCGCCCGCTCGGGCCATTTGGCAGTGGCGTTCTCGTAAATAGCCAGGGCTTCCTGCGCCCTTCCCTCCTGGAGCAGGGACAATCCCAGATTCTTGTATCCGTCCGAGAAGTTCGGGTTCAGCTTGATCGTTTCGAAATATTCCCGGGTGGCCGAGGGATAATCCCGGGAAAAATAAAAGGAATTGGCCAGCAGGAAGTGGGAAAGGAAGCTGTCGTCACGAAATTCCACCAGCCTGGTCCCGATTTCCTGCGCCCGGGAAAGATCTCCCAGGTTAAGGTAAACCTGGGCGAGGTGTACGCCGATTTCGAAATACAGGGAAGGATTCAGGGCCAGGGCGTGTTCGAGAGGGTCCTCGGCTTCCCGGTACCTTCCTTCGCTGGTGCGCATCGCTCCGAGATCGTAGAGAGCCGAGACCATGTTGGGATGCAGACTCAGGGTTTTCAGAAGGTCTTCCTCCGTTTCGTTCTGCATCCCGAGGAAACCGTAACTGATCGAACGGTTGTAATAATAAATATAATTATGGGGATCCCGCTGGATGGCCCGGTTGAAATGCGGGAGGGAATCATCAATATTGCCTTGCCCGGCCGCCCGCATGCCCCGCAGGAACGCGAGCCGGCCCTCGTATTCCAGCCAGGTCGCGCGCACCCACATCAACCCGAATAAAAAAACCAGGATGGAAATGATGAAGATCACGATCCGGGAACGCTTGTTTCCCAGGATCTTCCAGCCCTTGGGCGAAATCGCCCCGGCGGGCTGTACCTCTAAGAGTGGGATCACCTCCTGGCGGAGGCGCGACTCCGCTTCCATGAGCCCGACCAGGCCGAAAAAGGCCAGGCTCGAGGAAGGAAGATGAAAATTAAAGGCGAAAACCGAGTTGACCAGGAAACCCCAGAAACCGGCGAGCATCCCGCCCGTGAAGATCATTTCGGCAAAGTTTCGGGATCGCTTCAGTTCCCGGAAGCTGAAAAGAAAAACCGAGATTAAAAATACTAACCAGAAGATAAAACCCACCAAACCGGTTTCGGAGAGAAAATACAGGAATTCGTTGTGCGGGTTGTCGATGGTGGTCCCGGTCTGCTCGGCCATCCGGTCCAGGTCGGCGGTTTGATACTTGGGAAGGGATAGGGAGTAATTGCCCAGCCCCACCCCGAAAAACGTATTGTCCTTGATCAGATTGAGACTGGATTTCCAGGCCAGGAAGCGAAAGCGGATGGAGGGATCGTTGAAGCTGAAGCTGGAAAGCGATTTTTGCACCACCCGGGAGCCGGCCGGGGTCAGGAAAAGAAATACCCCGGACACCACCAGGACCAGGGCGGCGCCGACGAGGACGGGCTGGAGCCGGGTTTTTCCCTGGTCTCGGAACCTGAGCCAGGACCGGAGCAGTACGATCGCGAAAAAGACTCCGGCGACCGCCATCCCCGCCACGGCTCCCCGGTTCTGGGTCAGCAGAAAATACAGGCCGATGATCACAATTCCCAGGAGCTTGGCCAGGGTCAGGAGCCAATGGCCCTTCTCCTCCGCCGGGACCGCCCAGACAAAAAGCAAGGGCAGGCAGACAAGAAGATATTCGGCGGCGAAGTTGGAGAGCCCCAGGCTGGAGCCGGGGTCGCCTTTATGGAATAGATCGTACCCGAGAGGCAGGACGTTCAGGATCTGCAGAATTCCGCCGAGAGAAACCAGCAGGGCGGAGAGATAAAAAGCCAAAATAAAGATGTTCTTTCTCTTCCGGGAATCCACCAGGCCGATTACCAGAAAATAAAGAACCACTCCATCCAGAAACCCGAGCCAGGAAATAAAGGCCCGGCGGTGATCCAGGGCCGCAATAAGGGAGGGGATAAATCCGGCCAGAAAAATCAGCGCGTCCGGGAAAACCTGGAAACGGGCGAAGGCCGGATATTTGGAAAACCCCACGCTGGCCAGGAAAAGAAACAGCGAGGAATATATCGCGATCCTGGCCACGACCTCCTTGCCGATGACAAATTCGCCCTCGGGGGAGAAAAACAGAGAAACCGCCGGCACCAGGGCCAGGAGCAGTCCGAAAGCCGTCCAGTTTGCGTATTTGGAATATTTATCCATGTTTCAGTTTAGAGTTCAGGGTCCAGAGTTTAGAGGGGATTGCTGATTATTCATTTTTTTTATGTCCCTCAAAACTCTATCCTCTCTACTCTCTACTTTCCCTTAGTTTATTGTAATTATAAATATTTACCAGACTCATGAAATTACAGCCGGTGCAGTAATAATCGGCCCGGCCCGGGGGTTGATCCGACCAATGGAAGGAATCCCCTTCTCCGTTGGGGCGGATCCAGTGATGGTAGATCATTCCTTTTTCGTACATATCACTGCTGAGGACAAACTCGATCACCTTTCGGGCCCTCTCGAGATATTCGGATTTTCCGGTTGCTTCAAACATATTCAGGAAAGCCCAGATGAAAATATTGTTTCCGGACAGGCTCTTTCCGGAAGAGACGCTTTTGTCCCCGGCGAAATACCCGCCCCGGTCCGGGTCCCGCATCCTCTCATCGGTGGTTTCGATCAGGGAAACCGCCCGGTCGAGATAAACCCTCTCGCCGGTCAACTGATATCCCCGGGCCAGGGACATGATCATCGTTCCCGTCGCCCAGTCCCAGAGATCCGGAAGCGCCGCTCCGTAAAATCCCAGGTCGGGATTCCAGTAATATTGCTCCACCCGGTCCAGGATGTCTTTCCCATAAACCTTGTATTTTTCGATGCCGGAGGCCCGGTAAAGTTCAAAATCGGTGTGCGCGACGATGGCCGACATCAGGGTGGCGACCGCCGTGACCGGGCTGGAAAATCCCTTTCCGGCGAAGGTCTCGGTAAAAGCTGCCACCGGTCCGGAGTTGAAAATAACCCCCAAGGTGGTGGGGGGAAGCGCTAAGACCTCGCTCCCGCCGGAAAGCCCCAGGCCCGCCAGCATCAGGTATTTATCTTCGCCGGTATAGCGGTAGCCTTCCACCAGGCCCGGTCCTCCGAAAAGTGCGTCGGTCAAAGCGTCGGTCCCATCCGCGGTGGCCGGGGTCCCCCCGGAGATAATGGATTGGATGGCCAGCCCGATGGCTTTAAATTCCCACTCGGTAGTTTTCCGGGCTTTTTCCAGCAGGGCCGAATCGTTATTTTCTATTCCCAGCTGAAAGAGGATCGGGGGCGCGAAAGCGGTGGCATCCCCCATCATGTCCCCTTTCCAGTTCCCGTCCTCCGACCAGAAATTATTGTTGAGGTTCTTGAAAATGGCGTTGAACTGGGATTGAAATTGAAAGTCCCCTCCTCCGCAGGCCGGGAAAAAACTGGTCAAGATAAGAATTGAAAATATATTCTTAAAAACATTTCTCTTCATTTGAAATCCGGCATCAATCCTGCAGAAAAGCTCCTTGGTTTATCCATGTCATTGCGAGCCCGTAGGGCGTGGCAATCTCGACTGTTATTCGAAAAAATGGGATTGCTTCGTCGCTGATGCTCCTCGCAATGACAGCCATTTTGTCTTTTTGTCATTGCGGTGAGCCGAAACCCTGAGTTCTGCGAAAGGGCCTGAAATTCAGGGCGCGGCAATCCAGTTTTCCCTTCTTCCTATTTATTTCTTGCTTCCCTCCCCAACTCCTATCTTCTAACTCTTAACTCCTAATTGTATGGCTTTTGATCCTACGAAACCGGCGAACAATTCGCCCATCAGCAGCGCGGAACTGAGAAGTCAGTTGACGAGCTTGAAGTCGTTGATTGATTCCTGTC
>JAPLJL010000348.1 GCA_026388615.1 Pseudomonadota bacterium
CTTCACCTCTTCGTAGAGGCGCGCGATCTCTTCCTGCTTTTCGACGTTGCAGACAAAAATCGGGGCCCCCGGGAGAATCTTGGCCACGCTTTTCCGGTGTTCTTCCGAAAGAACGGAGTAGAACACCAGGGCCCCGGCCTCGGTCAGGACCCGCCCGATCTCGTAAGCCACGCTTTTTTTGTTGGCGACCCCGACCACCAGAAAGTTCAGGCCCTTAACTTTGAGGAAATCGTTCATGCTTTCACCAGGGCGCAGGTGAATTCCACCCGCACCGCCAATTGTTCGTTGACCCGGGCGGAGCCCTTGAGGAAAATGGCGTTCTGGATGCGATCCGTGATCGAGACCTCGATTTCCAGTTCCTCCCCGGGCCGGACGATTCTTTTAAAGACGGCGTTTTTAACGCGGGTGAGCACCGGGATGCCGGATTCCAAGCTGATGATCTGGCTGGCGATCAGGATGGCCCCGCTTTGGAAAATCGCCTCACAGAGGATCACCCCCGGAACCAGGGGATTCCCGGGATAATGGCCGGCAAAAAACGGTTCCTCCGGGGGGAAACGCTTGACCGTGCGGATCTGGTTCGGGGAGAGCTCCACCACCCGGTCCACGAAGAGGAAGGGGGGGCGGTGAGGGATTAATGAAGTAATTTTTTCCATTGTCTAATTCTAAATGTCAAAGCTCAAATTTCAAATAAATTTCAAAGTTCCAAGTTCAAATGACAAATAAAGTTCAAAAAACAAAAAACCAAATTTAGCATTTGAGCTTAAGCATTTGAACTTATATTTTAGACATTCATTTGGCATTTGGATTTGGTCATTTGAACTTTTATCATAGTCCTCCCGTGACTTCCAGGGTGGTTCCGTTGATATATTCGGATTCGCGGGAAGCCAGGAACAGCACGCAGGAAGCCACTTCTTCCGGTTTCCCGAAGCGTTTGAGGGGCACCTGGTCGATATAGTACTGACGCTGTTTTTCGGGGAGATCGGCGATCAAATCGGTGCCGATGAAACCGGGGGAAACGCAGTTGACCGTGATCCCCCGGCTGGCCACTTCCTTGGACAGGGCCCGGGTCAGGCCGACCTGCCCGGCCTTGGCCGCCGCGTAATTGGCCTGACCGGCAAAACCATATTTGCCCACGGGCGAGGTGATCGTAATAATCCGGCCATAGCGTTTCCTGATCATGGCCTTGATCGCGAATTTGGTCATGTTGTAGGTGCCGTCGAGGTGGGTGGCGATCACCTTGGACCAGTCGCCGGGCGGCATCATGGCCAGGACCCCGTCTTTCCGGATCCCGGCGTTGTTGACCAGGACGTCGGGGACAAGGTCCTGCTTGTCGATCTCCCGGTAGAAGGCCTCCACCTTCTGATAATCGACCACGTTGACCGGGAAGAGGGAGAGCCGGCCGGACTGTTCACCCAGGGAGGATTGGAAAGCGACGGCGGCGGCCTCGTTTTCGAGATAGGTGGCGATCACCCGTCCACCCGCGGAGAGAAAAGCGGTGCTGATGGCACGGCCGATGCCCCGGGTGCCCCCGGTGACAATCGCGACCTGGCCGGAAAAATCAAACTTCATGGATACCTCCTTGGTTTCCCCGGGAAGGGGAACCCAGAAAAACCTCCAGGCTGTGAGCCACGATCACGCCGTAATTGACCGTTCCCAGCCAGCCCGACATGATAATCCCGACCGAACCGGTATGGAAAAGGCCCCCGATCTCCCGGGAGATGTCCTGACTTACCTTCAAGCCCTCGAATTTGGTTCCAAAGGATGCTCCCAGCCGGTGCCCGGTGTAACGGGCGAAGGTCCGGGGGGTGGCGGCCTCCCGATGATCAATCTTGTCGGTAATCCCGGGAAGGTATTTCTCCAGGTTGGCAATCGTTTTCCCGATCAGCCTTTGCTTGTCGGCTTGATATTCTTCCTCGGAAAGATGGGCCCAATCATCCCACCGGGCGTTGCTGGAAGCCACGATTGTGCAGCGGTTATGATCCGGGCGGATCTTGGGGGAGTAGAAGGAAAAAGACTGGCTGGTAACGTCCTTGGCCGAGAGGGCGGCCGGATCGTAATGGGGAAGAGTGGAGGTAAAAAGCAGGTCGGCGATGTCGGGGACCTCTTCTCCCTCCCGGATTCCCAGATATACCTGGCAGCTGGAGCCGCTCATCCGCACCGACTTGGCCAGTTCCAGGTAGGCGGGGGAAAAGTGTTCTTCCCCCACCAGGTTAAGGATGGTGTGAAGCAGATTGGCGTTGGACAGGACGGCCCGGCAGCGGATCTCCTGACCCCCGACTTTTATCCCCGCGATTTTCCCCTGTTTCACCAGGATTTTTTCGGCGCGGGCGCGGTTTTGGATGTGGACGCCGTTTTTCTCCAGTTCCAGGCGCATCTCCCGGACTAGGTTATCGGTTCCTCCCTGAAAGGTATAAACACCCCGATTGAGGAAATTGGAGAAGACGATCCCGAAGGTGATCGCCGGGTCATCCGGGGTGGAACCGTTGGCGTAGGTGATGGGTTCCATCAGCAGGCGGTGGACATCGCTCCGCCCCGGGAAGGATTCTTCCAGCAATTCCCGGGTGGTTTGGGCAGAATCGGAATAGAACTCCATTTCTTTCAGGTGCCGGAAAAACCGGTCGACCATTTCCGGCGGCACCCGGAAGTGTTCGACCAGGAGGCGGGTCAGGTCGCCGACTTCGAAGCTGCTGGTGATATTGAACTGGGGATTGTCCAGCCGGATGCGGGAGAGCTGGATGATGGAATCGGTGATTTTCTGGTTCCAGTATTTGCGGCAGCTTTTTTTCATCCCGAAGGGAAAGCCGTGGAGCGAAACGTCAAAAATATGCCCTCCGCGGCGCCGGAACCAGGCGGCCAAGCCGCCGAGGTTGGGCTGTTGCTCGAGCAGCAGAACCCTCCGCCCCCACTTCGCCAGCTGGTTGGCGCCGGTCAGGCCCGCGAGCCCGCTCCCGATCACCGCTACGTCGTATTCAGGATCTAATGCCATTTTCTGGTTCTATTTTTTCATCATCAGTATAGCCTTTTACATTACTCCCGGCTCCCCGCTACTCGCTCCGCGCTTTTTGCAGCCCGTGCAGGTTGGCGATGGAGATGCCGCTGAGAATCGCCCCGATGATACCCAGGAATCCCTGATCGGTGCCGCAGAGAAAAAGGTTTTGCCAGGGGGTAACCCCGGGGCGGTGCTTAACCGGTGAGCCGTAAACGGCCCCGTCGATGTGACTGGTGAATTTTACGATCGTCCGGGGGGTGAATATGTCGGTTAAAACGATATGAGGCCGGAAATCCGGGATCAGCTTGACGGCTTCAGCCCAGGAGGCCTGCAGCCAGCTTTGTTTCTGCTCCCGGTATTCTGCTTCGGGAAAAGCCAGCCAGGGCTCGGGATTCGCGATGTGGGTCAGGCGGACAATGCCTTCGGGAAGCGGTTCGGGATAATGGAAATTGTTCGGGCAGCAGATGACTCCGCTCCGGACATCCACGGCCTTTTGCGGCCGTTCGTAGGCAAACCGTTCGGAATTGTTGAAAAAAATGATGGTGGAATCCAGGCCCGCTTGGCTTGGATCCCGGTCCAGGATATTGATGGACTCGATCAAGGCCAGGCGCCCGGTGGGCGGACGGAGGGCAGCGGCCTCCGGGCCCGCGCAAAGCCGCAGGGTTTCGGGATATCCGGCGGAAGAAAAAATCATCCCGGCGGTCAGGGCCTCGCCGTTTTCCAGCTCGACCGATTCCACCCGGTCTCCGAGCGAGGCGATCGCGGCTTCGGCCGCGGCGTG
>JAPLJL010000394.1 GCA_026388615.1 Pseudomonadota bacterium
ATCTTGGCGATGTTGTGGGCCACGTCGTAAACCAACTGCAGCCCGATTTTTCCCGGTGCCTGCCCAAGGGCCTGGGAGAAGGACTCGCGGACCCAATGGGTGATGATCTGGCGGTTGGCGAAGGCGTAGTTGACCGCCGCCGCCATCGCTCCCAGGTATTCCCGGCCCTCCTTCGAATCAATCGGGGCGCAGCAGAGCTGGCGGTCGGGAAGCTCGATCTTGTATCGGCGGGCGGCCTCGGAGAGGATCCGGATGTAATCGTCGCAGACCTGGTGCCCCAAGCCCCGGGACCCGGTGTGGACCTGGATCACGACCTGGTCCTTGAACAACCCGAAAACCCGGGCCACCGGCTCGTCATAAATTTCGGCCACGTAGTCGATCTCGACAAAGTGGTTCCCGGAGCCGAGCGTGCCGAGCTGGGGCCGGCCCCGCTCCTTGGCCTTGGGGCTGACCACCTCCGGGTTCGCCCCGCCCATCTTTCCGCCTTCCTCGATGTGGCCCAAATCGTCCTTCTCCCCATAGCCCTGGCTGACTGCCCAGGCCGCCCCCTGGGAGAGGACATCCCGCTCCTCGTGCGCGGAAAGCCTGATCGGGCCTTTGGAGCCCACCCCGGAGGGAATGGAGGAAAAAAGGGCGGAAACAATCCCGGCCACCTTGCCTTCAAGGTCCTTCTTTTCCAGCTCCGAGCGGATCAGGCGCACCCCGCAATTGATGTCGTAGCCCACCCCGCCAGGCGAGACCACCCCCTCGGAAAGGTCGAAGGCCGCCACCCCGCCGATCGGGAAACCGTAGCCCCAGTGGATATCCGGCATCGCCAGGGAATACTTGATGATCCCCGGGAGCTGGGCCACGTTGGCCACCTGCACCGGGCTTTGGTCCCCGGCCAGGCCTTTCATGATGGTTTCATCGGCGTAGATGATCCCGTCCACCCGCATCTTCCCCTGCTTGGGGATGCGGACGTGGGATTCGTCTATCCGGATGAACTCAAAATCCGACGCTTTGGTCATTTTTTACCTCTATTTTTTCAGTATGAAGTAGGCCCTCCGACGAATCAAGCTATAATTAAATAGCAATGAGCGATGAGCAATGAGTAAAACCGGGAGACAGAAGACTGGAGATAGGGTTAAAAACCGTGAGGCGTTAGGCGTAAGGCGATATACACACGTTAGGAATTTCACCGGTCGGCCGTCTGCGGTCGTTATTATTAACCTTGAACTTTGAACCGTGAACCTATTCAACCTTGTTAATTAGATATGTTTCTTCCTACGACCAAAGACGAACTGAAAAAGCTGGGCTGGGATGGTTTGGACATCATCCTGGTCACCGGCGACGCCTACATCGACAGCCCCTTTATCGGCGTGGCCGTGATCGGGAAGGTCCTCCTCTCCGCCGGTTACCGGGTGGGCATCATCGCCCAGCCCGACTGGCAGAGCGACCGGGACATCACCCGCCTGGGCGAGCCCCGGCTTTTCTGGGGCGTGACCGCCGGGTGCGTGGACTCAATGGTGGCCAACTACACCCCGGTAAATATGCCCCGCCGGAAGGATGACTACACCCCGGGGGGGAGAAACACCCGGCGGCCCGACCGCGCTTCGATTGTTTACACCAACCTGATCCGCCGTTTCTTGAAAAAGGCCCGGCCCATCGTCCTGGGGGGGATCGAGGTAAGCCTCCGCCGCGTCCCCCACTACGATTACTGGGACGACGCCGTCCGCCGCTCGATCCTCTTCGATGCCAAGGCCGACTACCTGGTCTACGGGATGGGGGAAAAAACCGTCCTGGAGCTCGCGCAAAAGCTGAAAAAGGGCGAGACGGCCGAGAAAATCCGCGGGCTCTGCTACATCTCGGGCCAGGCCCGCCCCGGCTACCTTCACCTCCCTTCCTATTCCGAGGTCAAGGCGGACAAGCAGAAATTCATCGAGATGTTTCATCTCTTTTCCCAGAACAACGACCCGGTCACCGCCAAGGGACTCTGCCAGCTGCAGGATACCCGTTACCTGGTCCACAATCCCCCGGCACCTTACCCGGACGAAGCCGAGCTCGACGCCGTTTACGACTTGGATTACGAAAGGGATGTCCATCCTTTTGACAAAAAGAACGGGCCGGTCCTGGCCCTGGAAACAATCAGGTTCTCAATCACCAGCCACCAGGGCTGCTTCGGGGGATGTAATTTCTGCGGAATCTCGGTCCACCAGGGCCGGACTGTCCGCTCCCGAAGCGAGGCCTCGATCCTGAAGGAAGCCCGGGCGCTCACCCGGCTTCCGGATTTCAAGGGTTATATTCTGGATGTGGGGGGCCCCACCGCCAACATGTACGGGATGGAATGTGAAAATCAGCTGAAGCTCGGGTCCTGCCGGAGCAAGGGCTGTCTATTCCCGAAGGTCTGCCGGAACCGGAAAATCAGCCACGCCCGGCAGATCCGGCTCCTGAAAAAACTCGGGGAGATCCCGGGGGTAAAAAAAGCTTTCGTGGCTTCCGGGATCAGGCACGACCTGGTCCTGGCCGACGAAATCGCCGGGATACCCTATCTCCACGAGGTGGTGGAGAGCCATGTCTCCGGCCAGCTCAAGGTGGCCCCTGAGCACAGCGAGGAAAAGGTCCTGAACCTGATGGGGAAGCCGGGCCCCCAGGCCCTGGTGGATTTCAAGGACCTCTTTGACCGGCAGAACCGGGAAGCGGGGAAGAAACAGTTCCTGACTTATTACCTGATGGTCGGCCATCCGGGATGCGAGAAGACGGAGATGAACGGTTTGAGGGAATTCGTCGCGCGGAAACTGAAAATGTCCCCCGAGCAAGTCCAGATCTTCACCCCCCTGCCCTCCACCTATTCGGCCCTGATGTATTACACCGGGGTCGACCCCTGGACGAGGCAGCCGGTTTTCGTGGAAAAAGATCCGAAGCGGAAAGAAGAACAGAAAAAAATAATAGCAGGCAGCGAAGTTAAATGACTACTGACGAATTTATAATCAAACCCCAATGCATAAAGGAACTAAAGACCC
>JAPLJL010000417.1 GCA_026388615.1 Pseudomonadota bacterium
TTATTGATTTTTTCTGCCGCCTCCCGGCCGGCTTGGATTGCCCCCTCCATGGTCAGGTAATCCCAGCCCCCGTATCTCCCGATGGAATAAATCCCCCGCTTTTCCAGCGAGGCCAGGATTTCCCGGAGATGTAATTGGCGATACCGGTTGAACACCACGTATCCGTATTCGATCTGCTGATAATGCTTCAGAACCACCTGGTCCCGGGACTGGAGCAGGCCGCACCGGATGAGGCCCTCGATGGAAGCCTCGGTGAATTTTTCCCGGTCAAAGGCCTCTCCCTCGCGAAGGGTCGCTTCCAACCAGAGGCAACCGCACCCCGGCGGCGCCATCGCGGGAGAGAAATTGGAGGAAATATTTACCCGGTAGAAAGGAAAATCGCTCTCCGGAAAATAAATCCAGTGGTAGGGAGGCAATTCCCCCTTGACCCCCAGGTTCAGGATCGCGACCGAAAGGCAGTCCAGTTTTCCCTCCCCGGCAGGGAAAGATTCCCCGGCCGGCCGGATTTTTTTCAGAAGCTCGGGAAGGGGAATGGTGGAAACCAGGCGATCGTAATCCCGCTCCCGGCCGTCGTCTAGTTTGATCTTCTTTTTCTCCGGATCAACCTCCAGAAGTTCCCGCCCGTATTGAATGGGCCCGACTTTTTCCGCCAGGCGGCCGGTCAGACGATCGATTCCCCCGCCCCGGGGATAATAAAATACCGGGTTGTAACCCAGGCCTTCCCTTCTGAAGCCCAGGGCTCCCCTGACCACGTCCGGGATTCCCGGCTGGGGAATGGACCATTCCGCCCACTCCCGGGTCAGTTCGGCGAGCGGAACCCTCCAGAACTTCTGGTTGAAAGGGATCATAAAATGTTTGGCGATTCCCTTCCCGAATTTCCTGTATATCCACTGTTCAAAATTTTCTTCTTCATTCTTCGCTTTTATCCGCCCGATAAATCGGGCAACTACATTGTTTTTTACTCCATGCCCCCTGCTCCCCCTCCGGGCCGTAGGCCCTAACGGGCCGGAGGCTGCCCTTTGCGTTTTTATAAATCCCCACAAACATTCCCAGACCACCGGCAGGGGCAGGCCGTGAAGATTCACCTGGAAGGGAAAGGGAGTGAAGGTATTTTTCGAATAAATCCAGGCCGAGCGCTGATGCTCGATCAGGTCGGGGCCGAGGAGGCCGAAAACCAGTTCCCGGACGCGCCGGTCCCGGAAGTGAAGGAGATGCCCCCCGTAATCGAAGGTGAAACCCTCCACCCGCTCGGAGCGGCAGAGTCCGCCCGGCTCGTTTTCCCGCTCGAAAACCTCGCAGCCGGGACCAAGCTCCAGGCCGGCGCTGAGCCCCGCGAGCCCCGCGCCCACGATGACGACACGTTCATTCATTTTTTTGGGTCTTTGTTTTTAAAATTGAGAGACACGTTGTGAAAAATAACTAATGTCTAATGTCTAATTCCTAATCAATTTCCAATGACCAATGACCAATAAATATTTTGAAATCGGCATTAGACATTTGAATTTTTAGACATTAATTAGAAATTCGTCATTAGAAATTAGAAATTTATGGGAGATAATTTCGAATTTGGGCTTTTAGAGCAATATCATCTATATCAATTTCTTCGATTGAGTCAATATCTTCCCTTCCGGTCCATTCCCGGAATTAGGAAAAAACCGACCAGGAAGAAAATCCAGACCGAACCGACAATCAGCAGGGCAGTGTGGAAATTCGCCCGCATCAGAAGCAAGCCCAGGACTCCCAGAATGATGCCGGCCAGATAAGTGCCCAGGACAATCTTCCGGACCGAAAACCCCGCCCTTTTCAGAACCAGG
>JAPLJL010000096.1 GCA_026388615.1 Pseudomonadota bacterium
TGGAGGGCCTCCGCCATCGCCTGGTTCGCCCGCACCACCCGGTGTCGGGGATCCACAATCATGACCAGGTCGGACATCGTGTCAAAAGTAGCCTGCAGTTCGGCCGCCGCGCTCCTTAAATCTTCCTCCGCCCGCTTGCGCTCGGTAATATCCCGGCAACAGTAAAGCACGGTCCCCCCCTTGATATTCACCCGTTTGACCGTAATGAGGAGAAAATGCCGATCTCCCGCCGCGTTCACGATTTCCTTTTCCAGGGTCAGAATCTCCCCGGACTGCTCCAGCTTGACCCGATCCGCCCCTTCGCTCCCTAACAGTTTGGCGATCTTTCCTTTTTTTCGGGCTTCCTCGGCCGAACAGCGGAAAACCGCTTCCACGTTCCCGGCCGCGATGATGATCCGGCCGGAATCGTCGGTGATAACAATGGCGTCGGAGATCTCACTCAGGATGATCCGGTTCAATTCCTCGGACTCCCGGTAGTTCTTTTCGGTCTGTTTATTTTCGGTGACGTCCCGGACTACCGAGACGACCTCCACTACTACCCCCTGCCGGTAGCGGGGTGAGCTTTGTACCGCCCCGAACCGGACTTTTCCTTCCCGGCTGATAAACCGGTATTCCGCCTGCGGGATTATCTCCCCGGAAAAAACCCGGCCCGCATCCGCGAGGGCCTGATCCATGGAATCAAGGGAGAGAAAACCAGCATCAGCCAGCAGTCTTCCGATTAGTTTCTCGGACTGAAAGCCGAGATAGGTCTTGAGCGTGGGGGAAATGCTCGTCAGCCGGAAAGCCCGGTCCAGGGAATAAATCAGGTAATCCCCTCCGGAGATTTTCTGAGGGTTTTCTTGTTCATCCTTCATATTCTTACGATTTCAGTCCCGACCATTCTCCAATTGAGATTATGATGGGTTTTATTTCCACAAAAAACCTTACTGATATTGGTAAGTTGATACATATAATAGTAATTAATAAGTTGCTTCCAGTCAAAAACAATACAAAAGGGCGGCCATAAAGACCGCCCTTCGTTTTTTTACATTTTCTTTATCTAACTACTTATTTCTTTTTGCTTTCGTAGGCCTTTTCGATGAACTTGGTCTTCATCGCCGCCCGGTCCAGGGTGTTGGGGGCAAGCCACTCGATCTTGGGCCGGACCTTGAGTTTCTGGTGCATGTCCGCCACGATCTCTTTCTCCAGTTTATCGAGATCTTCTTTCTTCATTCCCGCCGCGTATTCCACCTTCAGCTTGATCGGCGGCTCCACCCGCGGGGGCGGCTCATCCAGGACAATCCGGAACTCGCCGGTCACCCGGGGCACGAACCCGGTGATCACGCCGTCAATGGAGGCGGGATAGACGATCACGCCCTTGACCTTGAGCATGTCGTCGGTCCGCCCGGCCATCTTGAGCCTCCAGCCCGGCGCCCCGCACTTGCAGGGCGAGAGGAAAATCTGGACCACGTCTCCGGAGGAAAATCGTCCCGGCGGGATGCTAATGCCCTGGAGCGGGGTCATGACCATCTCGCCGATGGCCTGGTCTTCGAAGGGCACCGGCTCCTTGGTTTCGGGGTGAACCAGCTCGAAAAGGAACATGTCGTCGGTCAGGTGGTGCATTCCGGCGTACTGCTTCTCGTGACAGGAGAAAAGGGTCAGACCTCCGACCAGCCCCATTCCATCGAAAAGCGGGGCTTGGAACCCGCCCTCGATCTTATTCCGGACCTCGGGGATGCCGGCGCCCGGCTCGGCCCCGCAGAAGATATATTTGAAGCCGATGTCCCGGACCCGCTGGACGTTGGTATCCACCATGTACTCGGCCAGGGACGGGGTGCACCAGATGGCGTTGGCCGCGAATTTTTCCGCGAATTTGAAGATCCGGTCGCTTCCGCCTTCGGCCCCGACCGGGACGACCCCCACTCCCAGGCGGATCAGGGTCCACACCAGCGGGACCCCGGCCCCGAACATCGAGAGCCCGAAGCCCTGGATGCATCTCATTTCGTGGATATCCTGCATGTTCCCGCGGGTGGCCATCCAGAGGCAGCGGGACATGCCCCGGGGCATGATTTCCAGGTCCTCCGCGGTGAAAAAATAGGGGGTGGGCTCGCCGGTGGTTCCCGAGGTGGCGCACATGAGAACATAGTCATGGGGATCTACCCCGACCATCGAGGCCAGCATGGTGACGATCTTGCCCTTCTCGCCCGGTGCGGCCTCCGCGATCCCCCCGCGCACGGTATCCTGCCCCATCAGGGGCATGACCTGGCGGAACTGCTCGATCGTGATCGTATCCGGTTTCAGCTCCTGGGAATCCAGGATCATCTTGAACATCATACTGCGGTTGTAATAAGTGCTCAGGTTCTGGCGGAGTTTCTGAAGCTGGATCTCCCTGACTTCCTTGGTGTTCTGGATCTTGTACATCTTTTCATCGAAATAATCCTTAAATGCCATTACCACCCTCCTTTCAACAAACTAGTTAAAAAAAATCTTGAAATCGTCTTAATTAACCGCAAGACCAGTCATCTTCTAATATAAATTGAGATTTTTTGCCAGCCCCAGCGCCAGAACCCCGCTTACTGCAGCGTAATCTGCACGGAGGTCCGGACCGCGTGATGGGTGACGAAATCCGTGGTTCCGTCCAGGGCATGGGCCAGGAGCACGGTGGTGGTAACCCCCGTGGCCAGGGGAACATCATAAGCGTCCCCCGAATTCAGCGGGATGGTAAAACCGATTTCGGTGGACCCGCCGGATTGGGTGCCGGTTTTGTTCGTCACGTTATCTACCCCTCCGAGCGCCACATCGGATTGATGAAAATGAGGAATATTTACGTAATCGTCCTCGATTGATACCGCGCCGTTCTTAACGTAGCCGACAATAAGGTTTGTCCCCAATTCCATTAGGGCATTGTGATCGGGCGGAAAACCTACGGCCACCCAGCCGGTGGTCGGGGCGCTGACCTTTAAATCCAGGTTCGCACCGGACACCTTCCACTTCAGGGTGATATTCTGATCCGTAACCTGTTGATATCCCTGGTCGCCGGTATTGGTTCCGCCGCCTCCCCCGCCGCAGTTAATGATAGGAAACGCACCGAGGCTAACCAGGGCAATAAAGATCGTCAGCTTTTTCATTTTCCTCTCCTTATTGAAACCTGATACTTTCTTTAGTCTTTATTTTCCAGTCTCCGGTTCAAAACTATGATTTTTTTATTTCAACTCGAAACTCGAAACT
>JAPLJL010000118.1 GCA_026388615.1 Pseudomonadota bacterium
TTTCATTTCCATCTTAATACCCTGTGATGTTTCTTTCAATGCTCCATGCTCCATGCTCTATGCACCATGCCCCATGCCCCATGCCCCATGCTTCCTGCAGTTCATCCCCTAAAACGGGAGTGTTATAATGATCCCGAAAAAAGCATAAGGACGAACTTAACGGGAGGGAGAAACATTCATGAGCCAAAAGAGAATTGTTATCATCGGCAGCGGAATCGGCGGATCGGCCGTGGGCGCGCTCCTGGCGCATACAAGATCGTATGAGGTTTCTTTATATGAGCGCAACAAGTTGATCGGCGGGCGCTTCGCTTCTTACGAAAAAGACGGCTTTAAACTCGACATCGGATGCCATCTGATCGCTAATTGCGACAAGGGCGCTTTGGGGCAGATTCTGCGCATGGTCGGGAGGCCCGATTGGGTAGAGTGGCACTATGCCGCGAAACCTGCGCCGGTTATCAACTTCAAGGGAAAACGGGTGCGCTTTCCCAAAGAGATCGATGCGCTCAACCTTCCTCCCGAGGATTTTAATAAAATCATGGAGTTTTATACCAAGGCCCTGAGCATCCCCGAAGCGGAATACGATGCCTGGGATAAGCGGAGCGTTTTTTCACTGATGCAGGAATATACGAAGAATGAGACCGTGCGCGCGGTGTTCGGCTTGTTATCCGGTGTCTTTTTCGTGATTTCAGACAAGGAAACCCCGGTCGGCGAATATGCCCTCTGCTCCAAGCAGATGCTGACGAACCGGAGCACCGGTTATCCCGCGGGCGGCACCGGCAGTGTTCCCGAGGCCTATATCAAAAGCATCAAGACCGACGGCGGACAGGTTTTTCTCAGCGCGCCGGTCAAGCAGATCCTGGTGGAAAATGGCGAGGCCAGAGGGATTCTTTTAAATAACGGGCAGAAGGTCGACGCTGAGATCGTGATCTCCAACGTCGGCAACCAGCCCACGGTTAATTACCTGGTGGGCCGGGAGCATTATCGGCCCGAAGTGCTCGCGCGGCTGGATAAGTATGAATACTCCAAAGCCACCTCCATGTTGAAAATCGCGCTGGATCAGCCGATTACCGATGAGAAGATGGTGATGTTCATCGACCGGGACGACCTCAGCGTTCTGGAGCAGGAGCGTCGGGACGGCATCATTGCCGACGTCCTGACCGACGTGATGTGCCCGGTGATTTCCAATCTGGACCCGAAAGCCTGCCCGGCGGGACGCCAGCTCATCATCGCCGGCGGCGGCACGCACCCGATGCCGGAAAAGCCGGACCAGGAGTGGTTCAAGAAGCTGGAGGCGTCCATGTTTAATGCGGTCAAGATCATTTATCCCGGCATCGAAAAACATGTCATGTGGACAACTTTTACCACCAGCCGGGAGATCGATAATCTGTTCGGCGAAAACGGTAATGTAATCGGGATCGCCCAGAAAGTTGGCCAGGTCGGCCCGGATCGTCCCTTCCTGACCGACCCCTGCGTCAAAAACCTCTACCACTGCAGCGCGGACTCCGGGATGCACGGCATCGGCGGTGAACTGGCGGCAGACAGCGCTCTTAGACTCTTCGAGATTCTCGAGTCAAAGTAGCATTAACGGACGCCGATTTATCCCGTTTATCCCGAGAAGAATCGAGGGAAGCACGTTCGTTTCCCTCAGTGCAGACAGAGCGAGGGACAGCGCGCTTAGACTCTTTGAACTATTGCAATCGAAGTAGTTTAAACGCCCGCTGAATTCTGCGCGCCCGCTATATTTCCCCCTTTGTGAAAAGGGGGGAGGGGGATTTTCATCCGCCGCCGTTTTAACTTGTAATTCCCCGTGGTTTTGCCACGGGGTTACCTTATTTCTGTCAGTCCCGCGGCCTCCGGCCCAGTAGGGCTTACGGCCCGGAGGGAAGCGGGAATCCAGTTTTTTCGGAAATCCCTGGATCCCTGCTTTCGCAGGGATGACGGACGACTTAAGAACATTCCTTAGATACCCCGCGGTCTTGCCGCGGGGAGCTTCATTCTGTCATTCTGATCCCGCCTCTGGCGGGAGAAGAATCCATCTTTTTACTCTTAGGCTTCTTAATTTTTA
>JAPLJL010000097.1 GCA_026388615.1 Pseudomonadota bacterium
AATTTCGCCGAGACCGCCGCCCTCAACCGCCTGCCCGAGGCAAAGTTCCGGGAATTCCTGGAGGGCCTCCTCCAGAAAGGATTTTTGCAGATCCAGGAGAAGGACGGCGTGGAGCATTACCTCCTCTTCCCCGTCGTGGTAGGGTGGTTCGAGTTCCAGATCTTCTACGGGATGAAAACCCAGAAGACAAAGGAATTCGCCAGGATGGCGGAGGGGATTTTAAATCCGGTCCGGAAATATAACGTCCCGGGACTCCGGGGCCTGATCAATTTCGGCGGCCGCCTGGCGCAGAAGTCCTACCAACGGGTTGAACCCCTGTCTTCCCCGGGAAGAAAGATCGTGGTGGGCCAAACCGTCCCGGCGGCCGATTCCCGTATCTATCCCACTAAGACCGTGACCGATCTGATCGAGGAATACGGAAGCAAAAACACGATCGGCACCGCGCCCTGCATCTGCCGCGAATGGCGGAAAAGCATGAACGATCCCTGCCGTTTCAACATTCCCTCTGAATCCTGCATGTTCATGGGCGACGTCGCCAAGACGGTAGTCCGGTGCGGATACGGCCGGATCATGTCCAAGACGGAGGCGCTGGAAAAGCTGGAAGAACTCCGGAATAAGGGCGTTATCCACACGGTCTATCATGAAAAGGACGACCTTTCGCTCCCCGAGCTCGCGATCTGCAACTGCTGCTGGGACTGCTGCGGACTTTACGGCTCCTATAACCGGGGTATCATTCCGCTCAAGTACCGGAGCGCCTTCATCTCGGAAATCTCCGACGCCTCCCTCTGCACCGGGTGCGGGAAATGCGTGAAATTCTGCCCGACCAACGCCCTCTCGGTGAATGATAAAAAGGTGCGCCAGGACAGCCGGATCTGCATCGGCTGCGGCCAGTGCGCCTACCAGTGCCCGAAGCAGGTTTTTACCCTCCGGGCCTCGAACCGGGACGTTTTCCTCCCCATTAAAAAGAGATCCGAGCACCGGTTGAAATAGCGCCTGAAACCGGCGCCCGGATTTCAGGGCCATATGGAAATCCGCGAAGAAAGACCGGAAGACATCGAGTCCATTCACCGGGTGAACGAACAGGCTTTCGGCCAGCCGGTCGAAGCTAACCTGGTGGACTTCCTGCGCCGCGCCGGCCAGGCGGTGGGTTCCCTGGTGGCGCTGGAAACCGACCGGGTGGTCGGTCATGTCCTGTTCAGCCCGGTCACCATCACCGGCGAAAACAGTCCGGAAAAAGTCCTGGGTCTGGCGCCGATGGCGGTATTACCGGAGCTCCAAAAAACCGGGGTCGGCACGCTCCTGGTAAAAACCGGCCTGGACCAATGCCGGCATCTCGGATATCGGGCGGTGGTGGTCCTGGGCCACCCCGACTACTATCCGCGCTTCGGATTCGTTCCGGCCAGCCGCTTCGGGTTGAAATGCGAATACGACGCCCCGGACGAGGCCTTCATGGCGCTCGAGCTCGAGCCGGGCGCTTTAGGAAACCGGGGCGGAACCGTGAAATTCCACCCGGAATTCAATAACGCCTGACCCCGCGCAAAAAGGCGGAGGCGGTTTCATTATTTGGGAATCGAGGGAATTATGAAGAAGCTCAAGGTCTCCTTCCTGGTTTTTCCGTTGCTTTTCCTGGCCTCGCAGTTCCCGGCCGGCTGCGGGGGCGGAAGCCAGACCTGCAAAACCCGGGCCGAGTCCGGTGCGCTCATCCCCCACTGTTCCGACTCCCATCGGCCGATTATTTTCGTCCACGGCTTTCTCGGGTCGGGAGACAATTACGCCGACATGGTCCAGAGGTTCCTCCAGAACGGCTACTGCCCGGAAAAACTCGTGCTCCTCGACTGGAACGGGGTCGGCATGGATGTCAACGGCGGAGTCCAGGCCCTCTCCGCCCGGGTAGACGAACTGATCGCGAGCTCCGGCTTCACCCAGGTTGATCTGATTGGCCACTCGATGGGCGGTTTTGTGTGTACGAGCTATGTAAATATCACCGGGAACTCCGCCAAGATCGCCCATTACCTGCATGCGGCCAGCAGCCCTGTCGCCGCCTTCCCTTCCGGGCTCGCTGTCCGGTCCATCTCCAGCCACGCCGACACGGTGGCCGGCTTCACCGACGTCCCGGGGGTCGACAACCGGGAGATCCCCGGCGCCGACCACATGCAGGTCATCTCCAAGGCGGAGGCCTTCGCGGAGGCCTACGAATTCTTCAACGACGGGTCCGGGCCGGCCACCACCGCCATCAGCGAGCAGGAGGAAAAGCTCCGGCTGGAGGGCAAGGCCGTTTCGCTGGGTGACAACCTGCCGCTCGCGTGGGCCCGGATCGAGATCTTCCCCGTCGATCCTGCCACCGGGGAGAGAACCGCCGCGAAACCCGAGGCCTGCTTCCTGGCGGACGCGGAGGGGAAATGGGGCGTCTTCGAGGCGAAAAAGCAGGTCTATTACGAAATGGCCCTGACCATCGCGGACGGCCGGACCATTCATTATTACCGCCAGCCCTTCCGCAGGTCCCAGCCCGCGGTTTACCTCCGGGGCCTGGGCCAGGCGGATTCCTCCATCACCGCGCTCATCACTTCGATCGTCCCCTACAACGACAACATGAGCATTATGATTCTCTTCGCCTCCAACCAGGCCATCTTCAGCGGCCGCGACACCGCCAGCCTGGACGGGCACGACCTGGCCACGCCGGAGCTCTCCAGCCCCGCCCAGAGCTCGATCGCCTATTTCCTGAGCGATGAGAACCTGAACGGGGCTTCCGATTATACCCAGAGCTCGCTTTCGGCCATGACTTTCCTGGCCGATCTCGATTATTACATCCCTGTCACTCCCCGGCGTTCCGTCCGTCTGGAGGTAAACGGCAGTATCCTAAACATCCCTAACTGGAAATCGGATACGGAAGGCGTCAGCCTCGCGGTGTTTGATTACTAATCCCGAAAAATGCAGATGATATTTTCAATCTGGTCGTAGTTGCCCGATTTATCGGGCGTTTTTAAAAATCGCCGATGAATCGGCATACTACAAAAAAATCCACCCGCATAGGACGAAAGAACAAATGCAAAAGCATTTTTCGGGTTAATTGGATGCTAATGATTTTTTCAAATCTCCCCTCGCCCCTCTTTCACTAAAGAGGGGTAATCCACCATCCCCCTTTCACAACAAAGGGGGATAGAGGGGGATTTTTAGCACTTTTGGTAAAATCGAATGGAGGGGCGGGCCGCCCTTTCCTAAAAACCCTTAAAGCTGACGACCTCCTGGAGCGGACGCCGGGGGGTGCGGTATTTGTTCTGCGGGCTTTGGCCGTCGGCGTGGCCAAGCGCGATCCCGAAGACAATCGACAGGTTCTCGGGAATCTCCAGCTCCGCCCGGATGATCTCCGGATAGGCCACCAGCATGACCGCCGGCGCCGAATCGAGCCCGTATTCCCGCGCCTCCAGCATGATGCTCTGGGACAGGAGCCCGAGGTCGAACATCGACCAGGGGGTGAGGGAGCGATCCAGGCAGAGGTAAATCACCGCCGGGGCCCGGAAGAAACGGGCGTTCTGCTCAAAATTGGCCTTGAGGGCGGCCGGATCGTTACCCTTCAGACCTAACATCTTCATGCGCTCCGCCCGGAGTTCCTCGCTCCGCTTCTTCAGGTCCGGCGGCCATTTGTCCGGGACGGGGTTTTCCGGA
>JAPLJL010000145.1 GCA_026388615.1 Pseudomonadota bacterium
TGCCGCCATCCGGGGCGGGACAATGAATACCATCGCCAACTCCATGCAGATCAAGGGCTCCACCGAGGGCATCATCTCCCGGATCATGGATAGGATCCGGAACCGGAAAAACATTGAATATAAGGAAATCGATCTGATGAAGGCGGACCGGAAAGAATACGGTTCCCTTTTCGGGATCGGCTTATCCTACAACTTCCTCGACGCTTATTACGAAGGAGGAACAACCGGACCCTGCAAAGCGGTGAAGGTGCTAGGGCATTGCATCGGATCGGTGATGATCGGGGGTGCATTTTCCCGGAGAATGACCGACCCGGTTAAAGCCAAGGTTTACCTGGACGGCCGGCAGGTTCCGATTCCGGATATTTCCGCCGTGTTAGCCTGCACGATCAGCGACATCGGTCTTGGTTTCAAGCCGCTCTACCGGGCCGAGGAAAAAGAAGGGTATTTTCACAGCATCACCACCGGTCTGGGCGCCAGCCAGATCGTGATGCGCATTCATAAACTTTTCCTCGGAATGCCGATAAAGAATGACCTTACCCACGACGATATCGGGCGGGATCTCCGGATCGAGCCGGAGGAGGACACGGTCAAATACATGCTGGACGGTGAGCTGTTTACCCACCAGGGGCCGCTCCAACTGCAAATCGGGCCCCGGATCCAGGTCGTTTACGCCTGAAAAAAAAGCCCCATCCACCGGACGGGGCTTAAAATCCTGCTGTTACCAATCGTACTTCCTTAAATCTATTTTCCTTCGGTTTTTTCCAGGTTTATTTCCACCCGGTTGGCGGTCACGTTGGTTATCTTCATCGTAAACCCGGGCAGGGTTTTATTTACCAATTCATCGGCCAGGCTCTGGCCATCCCCGCGGTACTCGATATCCACTTCGGCCACTCCGTCATTGCTGATCGAACGCTGGTGTACCGCGTCGACACCCCGGGTTTCCTTGCGGAGCAGGTTAAAAAGCCCGGTCAGGTCCGCGTAGCTTTTCACCCCCTTGATGCTTAGCCGGACTTGCGCGCTCCCGGCGACTTCCTTGCCCCAGCCTTTCAGGATCTTATCCATCAAAGTTTGAGCGGTTTTCTTGGAGGCAGATTTCAGGGCATTGGTTCCGGCGGTCACCTCGTCAATATGCACCCCGGAAGCGCTTTCCTGGGCAGTCGCCAGAATCCGCCCGGTATCGGCATCCACCGCCTTCAGGGAGATATTGGCCTGGACGCTTTTCATGGCGGTTCCCATCACCGGTCCGGAAAGCTTGGCCAGGGCTTTCCCGAATATGACCACGTCGGCGTCAGCCTGGGCTCCCAGGGTTTTTACCTGCTGCTCGGTTAAATCCTCGGCGCGGAAAGCCTTGCTCACCTTGATTTCCTTTTTGACCGCTTCCGGATCAACAAATTGGAATCCCTTTTCCTGGAACTCCGAAATCAAGGCGTTTTCCGTCACCCCCAGATCCACCGAAGCCGCCTGGGGATTCCACCAGTAATGCAAGATAACCTCGCCCACGTTTTGTTCCGCGATCATGACCATCATCCGGGGCAGGTGTTTCGCCTCCAGGAGCAACCCGATGGCGGCCAGATCATTTTTTATCTGACTGAGGGATACCTCCGCCTTGATTTTGATCCGGTAAAGCTCGCCCTCCGCCCCTTCGGAAACCACCTGGTAGCTGCGCACGTATCCCGAGGTCTGGGTGTAAATCTTGTCTGACAGCAGCTGGAAGTTTTCCACGATGGTCTCGGAAGAAATCAGGGTTCCCACCGCTTGTTCAATCGCCTTGCGCATGGCGTCCCGCATGGCCTCGTCCCTGGCTTTGGCCTGATTCCCCGCGGTGACCGCCCCGACTCCATCCGCGACCACCTCTTTGCTGTCATCCGCCCCCAGGCTGATCCCGGGGGCCATTATTACCACCGACCCCGCGACCAAGAACCAAACGGCTAAAAGCCAGATTCCCGCCTTTAATTTCATGGCCCCTCCTAATATCTTCCTGCCTTTTAAACTCTTAGGCTTCCTAACTTTTAGGCTTTTTTACTCCTGGCTGCCCTCGAGTTACCCCTTATTTTCGCATCCAAAAAAATTCTCTAGTCAACCAGAATGGCCACCCGGCCCCTGAAAAGAAAAGACTGGTCCACCCCCGGTTCCCGGAGGCGGTCGGCGTCCGCCTTGGAGATCACCAGGCTGGAATTCGACTGATTGACCTTGACGGCCTTGACCACGATCGGCTTGTCCCCGACCCGGCCGCTTTTCTTGGCCTCTTCCACGCCCTTGAAATAACCAACCAACCCGTCTTTCAACGCGGATTCGTTATCGATCTTGGTTGAGCCGTAGACCTCGTTCCCGGCTTCATCCGTAACCCGGGGAAACAGGGAAACCACAAAGGCGGTTCCCCGCGCGTCCACCACCAACCCGCTGCCGATATTCTTGCCTCCGCCGGCGGCTTCATGCTCCCCGGTAGGAGGCAGGGCTAGATTGGAAAGGGTTCCGGAGAGGGGCATTTCCACGGTGATATCCACGGCTCCGTCCGAAAAATACTTGGTGTTCACCACCTTCGCACCCTTGACCATTCCTTCCACCTTGGCCCGGATCAGATCGCTTTTCAGCATCTGGTCGCCAAAGCTGGTGTCGCTGGAGATTTTGATCCCCTTGATCACCTCCAGAATGTTCCTGAGCGCGTCCATCTTGGCCGCCCTTTCGGCCCCCAGACGCACTACCGCCACATTCTGGGCGTCCAGATTGGGAGCTCCGCTCCCCCGGGACCGGATTAGTTTGGAGGTCCAGTTAATCTCTCCATGCCCGATCGGTTCGACCACCCCTTCATCCTGGAAAAGCTCAGCCGCCCCGACCGGAATCGCGGTCAGGAGCAAAGACAGGAAAATCGTGGATATAAGCCTTTTCATGCCCACCTCCTCACTTTGCGAATTATGATACTTTAACTTATCGAATTATTCCACTATGTGATCCGGCCCACATTAGCTCTCCCGGGCCATCCGCACCTTGCGTATGAACCTCCCCGCGGGAAAACCGCGGGGTATCCAAAAAATGCCCTTAATTCGTCCGTCATCCCTGCGAAAGCAGGGATCCAGAAATTTCCGGGAAAAATTGGATTCCCGCTTTCGCGGGAATGAAAAAATAAGGAATCCCCCTGGCCGGGCTACGGGGAATAAGTTTAACTAACGCCAACCGGCTAGATTCACCAGCACCGCCAACAAACCAACAACCCAGCAATAATATGCAAACCCCTTGAGATGATTGTTTCTAACTATTCTCAGAATCAAACTGATGGTTAAGATCCCCGTCAAAACACTGGCGACAAAACCAAGTCCATACAATGTCAATTCCCCGGAATGAACCTGGCCGGCATTTTTCAATCCTTCCAGCAAAACCGCTCCAGCCACTGCCGGGAGCGAAAGCAGGAAGGAAAATTTTACCGCTTCTTCACCTTTAAGCTCTCGAAACATGCCCATCGAGATCGTGGTTCCGGACCGGGAAATCCCGGGAAGCAGCGCCACCGCCTGGGCCAGGCCGACCCAAAGCGCATCGATGAGTTTAAAATTGCCGATTTTTTTCTCACCTCTTTCGAATTTGCTGGCCAGGAACAAAATGGATCCGGTAATTAACAGATCTATCCCCACCACTAAAACGCTCTGAAAGGTTTCTTCAATTTTATGGCTGAGGGTAATCCCCACGATTCCGGCAGGAATACTGGCCACGACGAGAAGAATAACCAGCCACCTGGCCTCCGAGGCCGGCCACCCGAAAAACTCCCGGTCCGCGCTCCCCGGGAGCAACGACCTGACAATTGCGATAATATCCCGGTAAAAATAAAGAACCACCGCTAACAGAGTGGCGGCGTGAAGCCAGGCATCGAAAAAAACCCCGGGTTGTTGAAAGCCGGGGATCATGGTCTGAAACAGGACCAGATGCCCCGAACTGGAAATCGGAAAAAACTCGGTAAGCCCCTGAACAATCCCGAGAATAATCGCGTCCCACCAACTCATTGCCGGTCAACCTCCAATTCTCAGCTCTCCATACCCGTTTTTTTTGCCGCCCGGATGAAAGCGGAAAATATCCGTTTCTGGGCGGGGATGTTCATCAGCCTCTCGGGGTGCCACTGGACCCCGAGCACGAAGGAATGGCCAACCGACTCGATCGCCTCGATCACCCCGTCTGGAGAGATCGCGGAATCCTGGACCCCCCGCCCCAGAGCCTTTACCGCCTGGTGGTGCGCGCTGTTGACCATTAAATCCCGTTTCTTCGTGATCCGAAAAAGCCGGCTTTCTTTCCTAAGCAGGATCGGATGCCGTTTCTGCCCCTTTTGCTTTTTCCCGTGGTGGCGGGCTCCCGGGAACTGCCGGGAGAGGTCCTGGTAAAGGCTTCCGCCGAAAACCACGTTGATCAATTGCATTCCCCCGCAAATCCCCAAAACCGGCAGATCCATTTTCAGGGCCCAGCGGAGAACCTCGGCTTCACACTTCGTTCTCTCCGGTTTGATCCTTCCCAGTTCCGAGATCGGCTTCTCTCCGTAATATCGGGGATGGATATCGAAATCCCCGCCGGCAATCAGGATCCCGGAAACACTTGGGCCCAGTTCGCGCAAATTTTTCCGGCAGTAGGAAGCGAGAATCGGTACCCCCCCGCATTTCTCGATGGCACTGAGATAATTGCTTTTAATCGAGAAGATTTCCCCGCCCGGGGTTTCTTCCCGGTCGGGTATAATCAGGATCAGCGGTTTCTTTGGGTTTGTTGAATTCATCGCATTCATCGCGTTCTTTGGTTTATTAGGTTTTATTTCATTGTTCTGCTTACTGCTTACTGCTTACTGCTTACTGCTTACTTTCCTTAATACCCTTCCCGCCCGGGCCCCGGTGTGCCGGCCTTCTTCAATAACAACCTGACCGTTAATAATGACGTAATCGATTCCGGTCGGATACCGATAAGGATCTGGGTAAGTGGATCGGTCGGAAATTAAATCCGGCGAAAAAATCACCAGGTCGGCAAAGTTTCCCGCCTTGATTATTCCCCGATCCTTAAGCCCCAGTTTCCGGGCCGGCATCCCGGTCATTTTATGCACGGCCCGGGGAAGCGACAAGAGTTTTTCCCCCCGCACGTAGTTTCCCAGGATCCGGGGAAAGGTTCCGAAAGCCCGCGGATGGGGCTTCCCCTGCCGGAGCGGTCCCCGGACGGAGCGCACCGCGCTGTCGGAGCCGATCATCACCCAGGGTTTGGCCAGGATCCTTTCCAGGTTTTTTTCGCTCATCGCCTGGATATGAATCGAAGTATAAAGATAATCATTTTTCAAAAGCCTAAGGGCAAACTCCGCAGGCTGCTTTCCCCGGCAAGCCGCCCAGACACTTTTGCCCTCCCATTTCTGGTTAACCTTCCGCTGGGCCTGGGAAATGATCACCCCTTGCCAGTATCTTTCGTCATGGGAGGTATCAATCTCTTCGACCAGCCGGCCAAAGGTCCGGGGAGAGGTAAGCCGGGCCCGGATCTCGCGGGAATCCCCGGCCAGGGCCCACTGGGGAAGGATGGAGGACAGACCGGTATTGGCGGCGGTGTAGGGATAGCGGTCAGCGGAGACCGGGTAACCCTTCCGGATGTAATTTTCAATTTTGCCGAAAGCGGCGTCGAGCTTTCCCCAATTTTCTTCCCACATGGTCTTGAGGTGAGAGACCTCGAGTGAGGCCCCGGTTTCTTTGCCCACCTCCAGGAATTCATCCAGGGCTTCCAGCAATCCCTTCCCCTCGCTCCGGATATGAGCGGCAAAAATCACGTCCCATTTCCGGGCCAATTTTCCCAGTTCCATAAGCTCGCGTTTCCCGGAAAAACAGGCCGGAGCATAGGCCAGCCCGGTGGAAAGCCCGATGGCTCCCGCCTCCAGGGCTTCTTCCGTCAGTGTCAGGATTTTCCGGAGCTCCCGGGAACCGGGAGTTCCCGGATCCCCCCCCATAACCGCGGCCCGGATGGTGTTGTGCCCGCCGAGCAAGGCGAAATTGATCGAGATCCCAGAGTCTTCCAGGTAATGGAAATATTCCGAAACCGTGCGCCAGGGATGTTTCAACCCGAAAGAGGAAGGAAAGCTTTTCAGCCTTTCTCGGGCCACCTCGCCGCTCAAGGGGGCGGCCGAATACCCGCAGTTTCCCCCGACTTCAGTCGTCACCCCCTGCCGGACTTTGCTCTCGGCCCTGGGATTAACCAGAAGGTGATAATCGGAATGGGAATGGATATCGATGAACCCGGGGGCGACCATCTTACCCCTGGCCCTGATTCTTTTCCGGGCACGCCCGAGGGATTCGCCCACCTCCGCGATCCGATCGTCACGAATCCCGATTTCACCTGGGAAAGACGGGCGGCCGGTTCCGTCAATTATTGTCGCCCCGGTGATGATTAAATCAAACACGGTCTTATTTTATCATTAATTAGGGTAGGCGGCATACGGTAGACGGTAGACCGGTGCGGTAAAACAAGAATAGATTTATTTGTTATTGGGTTTTCAAGAGCCCGGCTTCCGGCCCGGAGGGCCTACAGCCCGGAGGGGGGGAAGGTTCTCGCGACACGAACTCTTCGGAAATAAGGTTGCGAGAAACTCGACGATAAGGTATCTATCGATACTGGTTAGACCCGGTTGCCCCGAGCGAAGTCGAGGGGCGGGTCAACCTGCCGGGATTACGGTACGGCAGCTATTGTGAGGGGAGCGAAACCTTCCCCCAAAAGAATATAACTGCCAGCGAAAAAGAAGATTGCTTCGCTACCGTGCGCTAGGCTCTTAGGCTTTCCCCTCTTAGCGCTATGCTCTCTGCCTTATGCCCTATGCTCTGTACGCTTTGACATTTGACCTTGGATTCTTCTAACCTTTTTCCATGATTCCCAGTCTATCCACTCACTTTTTCGTATTTTATGAATTGAACGAAGAAATCCTCCGCCTGATCCGGTCCGGAGGGTTTGAAAACATCGAACTCTGGGGAATGGCTCCTCACCTCTCCCTGAACGACCCGGCGAAACTTAAAGATATCTCGCGGGTCATTAAAGACCAGGGAATCAGGGTTCGGAGCATGCACGCGCCTTTCTACCGCGCGATCTGGGACGCCTTCAACGACAACTGGCTTTCGCTCTCGGATCCCGACGCGGGCAGACGCCGGGAAGCCCTGGACATGGCGGTCAAGGCTATTAAAGCCTCGGAAATCTTTGGGCATCGGGTCCTGGTTCTTCATTGCGGTTTTTCGGAAAAAAAGAACGGCCGGGATGAAAAATATCTGGTCGGAAGTATTAAAAAATTAATCGAGATCTCCCGGGATTACGGAGTCAAACTGGCCCTGGAAAACGGTCCGGATTCTTATGGCGGGGTTTCCTCGGCGCTCGGAATCATCCAGGAATTTGATCCGGAAAGCCTGGGCTTTTGCCTCGATCTTGGTCACGCCAACCTCGAACCGGGAATGAATCCGGCTCGAGCGATCAAGAGGATAGGTCTCCGTCTGGCCAACCTTCATGTTTCCGATAATTACGGAAAAACCGACGAGCATAATCCGCCCGGCCAGGGGAACATCGCCTGGAAAAAAGTCGGGAAAAACCTGGGCGCCCTTTCCCATCCGGAAGTATCAACGGGTTCCGCACCCCAGCTTACTTTTACATTTGAACTTGCGGACCATGACCGCGGTCAGCCCCAAACCCTGGAAAGGTTCGACCCGGTGGTAAAAAAGGCCCGGGCTTTTTTCAACAAATTTTTTCCCGGGTGAACAATTCCTTACAAAAAAACTGCATTATTTGACTATATCTTACTTTTTACCTAAAATATTGCCGTCGGTAAAGGTATAATAAACGGAGGGAAAAAGTTGTTTACCAAGTCAAAATACCTGCTATTTGTGATTCTGGCCCTGATCATGGTTTCAGGCGCGGGCACTGCTTTTGCAGCCAATCCGGTTCGAGTTGGGTGCATCCCCTTTGAAAACATCACCGATTCAAAAGATTTTTGGAATGCCTGGGATGCAGCAGCAGACAATTATCCCTTCATGGTACTGACTTCGTCTATCTTGATGCCGGAGTTCTTTAAAGGCAAAGCCCTTGACATGTTGAAAACTG
>JAPLJL010000019.1 GCA_026388615.1 Pseudomonadota bacterium
TTCCGTAACCATCCCCCATAAAACCACGGTCATTCCCTTCCTGGACGGAATCGAGGAAGTGGCCCGAAAAATTGGCGCGGTCAATACCATTATTAACGACCAGGGCCGGCTCACCGGCTACAACACCGACGGGACCGCCGCGCTCCGGGCTTTGCAGGAAGCCGGAATTGAGACCCGGGAAAAATCGGTCCTGGTTCTCGGCTCCGGGGGAGCCGCCCGCGCCCTCACCTTCACCCTGGCGATGAAATCCCCTCCGGCCAGTTTGAAAATCCTGGGAGTAATCCCGGACGAGTTGAGCAACCTGGTCCGGGACCTCCGGGAAAAAACCGGGGTCAAGGTTTCCGGGGATCCTTTGGAGGAATCCGTCCTCCAGCGGTTCCTGCCCGAGAGCGAGATCCTGCTGCAGACCACCCCGGTGGGGATGCATCCCCATTCCGATAAAACCCTGGTGCCCAACCGTCTCCTCCATTCCCGCCTCCAGGTATTCGAGGTGATCTACAACCCCCGTCAAACCCGCCTGCTCCGGGAATCGGAAGCCCGGGGGCTTACGGTCGCCTCGGGGCTGGAGATGTTCGTTTACCAGGCCGCCGACCAATTCAAAATGTTCACCGGCGAAGAAGCTCCCTTGGCCCTGATGCGGAAGATCGTGCTGGAGAAGCTCGCCCTATAAAGTCATAAACATGAGGGTTCCAGGGTCCTAGGGGTCAAGGGGCCAAGAGAGAATATCAAGTTCAAATGCCAAAGCCCAAAGTTCAAATAAAGTTCAAAAAACAAAAAAAATATAAACCTGCTTTTACATTTTGAGGTGATTTCTTTGAATTTTGAACTTGGAACTTTGACATTATTTTGACATTTGGATTTTGAACTTTGAACTTATTATTGAACCCTCGAACCCTGGAACCCTAGAACCCTTTTAGATTATGAACATCGTTCTGATCGGCTACCGGGGCACCGGAAAATCCACCGTGGCCCTGGCTCTGGCCCGGATCCTGAAACGCGAGACGGTCTCGCTCGATGAAACCATCGTCCGCGCCGCCGGCTTTTCCATCCCCGAAATTGTGAAACGCTCCGGCTGGGACCACTTCCGGGACCTGGAGTCCCAAGCGGTCGGCGAGATCTCGAAACGCGACAACCTGATCATCGACAGCGGGGGCGGGGTGATCCTCCGGGACGAAAACACCCAGGCCCTGAAATCGAATGGTTTCCTCGTTCTTCTTTCGGCCGACCGGGACACCATCGTCAAAAGGATTCAATCCGGAGCCGACCGGCCCTCCCTGACCGGGCAGAAATCCTTCGTCGCGGAGGTGGAAGAAGTCCTGAAGCAACGGATGCCCAAATACCTGGCGGCGGCGGATTTTCAAATCGACACCGGCCGGCTCAGTCCGGAGGCGATCGCGGACCGAATTATCCAGGAACTTAAAAATCGGAATATAATCAAATCCGATGCCGACCCCCGATAAACTTCGTTCCTTTCAGAATTGGCACGACGCGCTTCGGCGTTTCCTCCGATGCCTGCCGGTCCAGGGCCAGCCCGCCTGGTTCCTGGCCAGCTTGGCTCCTGAACCCCGGCTCCACATCCGGATCGAGAATGAAGAGAAGCCGTCCTGGCCGCCGGTAACCCCGGATCCCCCTTTCATCTCCATTACCGGAACCTCCGCCGCTTTTGAGAAAATCCAATCCGGACAGCTCACCCTGGCCGGCGCCTATATGCGGGGTGAGATCAAGATCTTTCCCGCCCGGCCCCTGATCATGAACCGGCTTTATCTCGCTTCCCTTTCCCACGCCTTTTTAAAAACCCGCCGGCCGGCCGCCCGGCGGCTCCTTTCCCGGCTGGCCCCGGCCTTCCTCCTCCGGCACCTGCTCTCCCCCGCCCTTGGTCTCGGCGGCCGGGTACTCAAATCCGACCGCCTCCGGAATCTCTTCGTCAAAATTGCCAAGCGCGCCTAAATCCCGCATACTTTTCCAATCATGCGGATCTTGGCCCTGGATATCGGAGAAAAACGGATCGGGGTTTCCCTTTCCGACGAACTCGGAATCACCGCCCAAGGCCTGGAGACCATTAACCGGACCAAGTTAAGCGAGGACATCGACAAAATCCGCCAGATCGTCACCGGCGCCGGGGTCACTGAAATCGTATTGGGCCTACCCCTCAACCTGGATGGATCCGAGGGGCAGTCGGCCCAGAAGGCTATGGACTTCGCGGTCATTCTGCGCCGGGACCTCGGAGTCGACGTGATCCTCTGGGACGAGCGGCTTTCTACCGTAGCGGCGGAAAGGAGCCTCCTCGAGGGTGATCTTTCCCGCCGGCGGCGCAAACAGCTCCGCGACCAGGTGGCGGCCACCCTGATCCTCCAGGGCTACCTCGACAGTCTCTCTCATTCCGGCGCGAACTGAAATGGATCTCCGGGCCCGCAGGCTGTCCCTGCTGTTTACCATTATTTTCACGATTTTTTTCTGGACCGCCGCGATCCGGGTCCTGTTCCTGCTCTACTCCCCTTACCCTCCCTCTCCAGCGGGGCCGAAAATCCTGATCGAGATCCCGGCGGGAACCGGCCTGAAGGGCACCGCGAAAATCCTGGCCCGGAACGGCATCATCCCCTCCATCCCGGTCTTTGTTCTCTTCGGGTACGTCCGCGGGGCCAGTGCCGAGATCAAGGCCGGCACTTACGAATTCTCCCTGCCGGTCGCCCCGGTCCAGCTGCTCCGGGACCTAGCCTCGGGCCGGATCAAGGTTTACCGGGTGACGATCCCGGAAGGGTACAACCTATTCCAGATCGCCGAAGCCCTGGCCGCCGCGGGGATCACCGTCCGGGAGGGATTTCTCCAGGCCGCCCGCGACCCGGGACTCCTCTCCGACCTCAAAATTCCCGGGGCTTCCGCGGAAGGATTCCTTTACCCGGACACCTATTATTTCGCCCGCGGGATCAACCCGGAGCTGGTTGTGCAGAAGATGGCGGGGAAGTTCTGGGAGATCTTTGCTCCCCTCTGGGAGGAAGCCGGCCCGGAGACGAAGTCTTCCCTCACCCCGGAAAGGATCGTGATCCTGGCCTCGGTGATCGAAAAGGAAACTGCCGATCCGGCCGAGCGCCCGCTGATCGCCGCCGCTTTTTTAAACCGTCTGAAGAAGAAAATGCGGCTGGATTCCGACCCCACGGTGATTTACGGGATCTGGGACATGTTTAACGGCAACCTGCGCCGGAAGGACCTCGAAAATCCGACCCCCTACAACACCTACCGGATTCACGGGCTCCCGGCCGGCCCGATTGCCAATCCGGGACGGGATTCCCTCTGGGCCGTTCTTCACCCGGCCCCGGTCCCCTATCTGTATTTCGTTTCCCGGAATGACGGCACCCACCAGTTCTCCTCCACGCTCACCGAGCATAACCGGTGGGTGTACCAATACCAGAAAAGCCGCCGGCCTGTATCCCCAAAATCCCCGGCGGGAATTGAGCAAAAGGGCCGCCGCGCCAAAAAAGCCAAATAAACCGCAGGCGGCTTTGTCCGAGTCGGTTCAAAAGAGAGTCTGCGGCTATCAGTTTTTTCTAACCACCCAACCACCGAGCGACCTAACCCCCTTTATCTTGTGTCCAGTGACTGGTTTATCCCGGCCAGGGACGAGAGGCTACTTGTTTCAGAAAACGCAGGCTTCCCTCGGCCACAATTCCTCGGGATCTGATCGAAAAACCTGCGGCTACCGGTCCCGAAGTTTTTTTCTGACCACCCAACTACCCAGCCACCTAATCACCTTCATTTTCTTGTGACTGGTTGCCGGTCACTTGTTTCTATGATTTCCCCCACCAGATCGTAGACCAGGGCGTCGACGATTCTCACCCGGTGAAAAGACCCCGGGGCCAGGTCGTCCCGGTAAATCTTGGTGATCCCGTCGATCTCCGGGGCCTGGCCGGGGGTCCGGGCGATGGTGATTTTCAGGTCGGGATCGAATGCTTCGATCAGGACCTCGGATTCCCGGCCGATCCGGGATTCGTTTCTCGATCGGGAAATCTCCGCCTGCAAAGAAAGCAATTCCGCCTTCCGCTCCTCCTTCACTTTTTCCGGCACCTGGCCGGGCAGGCGGGCCGCGGGCGTCCCCGTCTCGGGGAAATAGCTAAAAGCCCCGAGGTGGTCGAATTCCATCTCCCGGACAAAATCCATAAGTTCCAGAAAATCCCTGGGGGTTTCTCCCGGAAAGCCCACCAGCAGGGTGGTGCGCAGGGCAATAGTGGGAATTCTCCGTCGGATTTTTTGAAGTCGACGACGGATCTCCTTCCCGGTCATCCCCCGGCCCATGGCTTTCAGAATCCGGTCGCTCGCGTGCTGGACCGGCACGTCCAGGTAGGGGACTGTTTTTTCGGCCTGCGCCAGGGTTTCGATCAGCTCCTCGGTTAATCCGCGGGGATGGGCGTAAAGGATCCGGATCCATTCGACCCCCCTGACCCGGTCCAGGTTTTTCAGGAGCCCGGAGAGGCCGATTCCACTTTTAAGGTCATTTCCATAGGCCGTCGTATCCTGGGCGATCAGGGTAAGTTCTTTGACTCCCTGAGCGGCCAGGCGCCGGGCCTCCCGGAGAATGGAATCCGGCGGCCGGCTCCGGAGTTCCCCCCGGATTTTCGGGATCAGGCAATAGCGGCAATGATTGGAACATCCCTCCGCGAGCTTAAGATAGGCCCGAAACGGCGGGGTGGAAATCACCCGGGGCAGGCGATGATCGGGCAGCCAAGAGGGTAAACCCCGGGCTATCCCGCCCGGCACCTTTCCCCTCACAATCTCCGCGATCCGGGGAAAATCATCCCAGCCGAGGAAAGCATCCACTTCGGGGAATTGCCCCGGCAGGGCATCGGGAAACCGCTGGGGCAGGCAGCCGGCAACAATCACCCGGCGGAACCGGCCCGCGGACTTCCAGACCAAGGCCTCCCGGATGGAATTCTCCGCCTCCTCCACCGCCGGGCGGATGAAGGCGCAGGTGTTAACCACCACCGTGTCCGCCTCCTCGAGCCGGGTGGTGACGGCCAGCCCGGCCGCCGCGAGGCAGCCGACCAGGTGCTCGGAATCAACCAGATTTTTCGGACAGCCCAGACTGAGGAGAAGAACCGACGGGGTCCGGCGCGGACGGGCACGGACCTGATTCGGTTGGGGGCCCGGCCCTTTCCGGGCGGACCGATCGGCGGACCTGGATTTAACGTGTTTTATTTCGGTTTTACCTCGAAGCTGAGGACAGAATCGCCCAGCTGGAGCAGATCCCCGGTTCGGAGGGCCGCCCCTTCCACCTTTTTTCCATTCACGCAGGTTCCGTTCCGGCTCCCCAGGTCGATGAGAAAGAAGCGGTGATTTTTATAGACGATGGTGGCATGTTTGCGCGAGATTTTGTTGTCCGCGAGGGGCACAGCGGCATCTTTCTCCCTCCCGATGAAGATCGGAAGCTCTTCGGCCACGAAATTCGCGCCCTTGTCGGGACCGGCAACCACGCTGAATTCGACCTTCAAGTCCGGGGGCATCCTTTCATCATCCGGCTTGAGCCCGAACTTGGTTTCCATCTTCTCATCGATCGGAGATTTCTTGCTCTCTTCCTCAAAATATTTGGAATCGAAATCCCTGCCCACTGTTTATCCCTCCTTAATGCCGTTTAATTCTTTCCTTCCCTTCCAAGCTATATAATAATGTTAAATGGGCAAAAGAGTAAACTTGGAGGTATTTTGAAAATCGCGGTCATCGGGGCCGGAGCCACGGGAAGTCTGTTCACCTGGTTTTTCCACCGAGCGGGGGAAGAGGTCTGGCTGCTGGACATCCATCCCGACCGGGCGGAGATCATCCGGCAAAACGGAATTACCCTGGAAGGCATCAGCGGGGATCACCGTTTTTCCCCCCGGATCGCCCTGGATCCCCGGGAAATCGGACCGGTGGACCTCGTACTCATCGCGGTCAAATCCTACCATACCGAGGCCGCGGTGGAGTCCGCGGCGCAGCTTTTGTCCCGGGGAGCCTTCGTGCTCACCCTGCAAAACGGGATCGGAAACCTGGAAAAAATCGCGGCAGCGGTGGGAAAGGACCGAACCCTGGGGGGAAGCACCGCGCAAGGATCCACCCTGCTCGGTCCGGGCCGGATCCGCCACGCCGGGAAAGGCGATACCATCATCGGCGAGATTTCCGGACCTCCGACGGAAAGGGTGGAGAAAATTGTCACCGCCCTCCGGCAGGGCGGGGCGGAAGCCAATTCCACCTCCAATCTGGAGGGAGTCATCTGGGGCAAGATCCTGGTCAACGCCGGGATCAACCCCCTGACCGCGCTCACCCGGCTTAAAAACGGTGAGCTCTTAAACTATCCCGGAACCCGCGCGGTGATGCAGGCGGCGGTCTCGGAAGGAGAAAAAATCGCCCAGGTAAAAAACATCCGGCTCCCTTACGAGGACGCGATCACCCGGACGGAAGCGGTCTGCCGCGCTACCGCCGGGAATATTTCCTCGATGCTTCAGGATGTCCTGAAAAGAAAACGGACCGAAATTGCCAACATCAACGGTGCCCTGGCCCGGGAAGGTGAAACCCTGGGCATCCCCACCCCGGTCAACCAGACCCTGGCCGGCCTGGTCCAGGCCCTGGAAGAAAGCTATTCCCAGCGGGTTGAAAACCTCTGAAACCCAATGGCCAATAACCAAATTCCAATTTCCAAACTTTAAAAGATCAAAACATGTTCAACTGGTCAAAATACCTGCTTCTGATCAGTTTCTCGCTTCTGATTTTCCAGTGCGGCGGGACCAAGGAAAATAATACCGTCGCCAATCCCTATGCCGACGATTCCCTCTGGCTCTGCAAACCCGGCCTGTCCCACGACTATTGCTTCGACGATCTAACCGCCACCGAGATAAAACCCAACGGAGCCTCCCTGGCGGTTCCCTTTACCCCGGCCGCGCAGACCGACTTTGACTGTTTTTATATTTACCCCACCGTGGACCTGACCGGACCCGTAGGAAACCACACGGATTTTTCCGACGTTTCCCCGATGCTGGTGCCGCTCCAGAGCCAGGCCGCCCGGTTTTCCGGGCTCTGCACGGTCTATGCCCCCCTTTACCGCCAGATTACCATCTCCACCTATGCCAATCCGAAAAAGGATGAATATCTTGAAATCGCCTACGGGGATGTCCACGACGCTTTCACTTATTATCTCGAGCATTTCAACCAAGGACGCCCGTTCGTCTTGCTCGGTCACTCCCAAGGTTCCACCATGCTCCGGATGCTCCTGCAAAGAGAGTTCGACCAGGTTCCGGAGCTGCGTTCCCTTCTGATTACGGCTCTCCTGATCGGGGGCGATGTCCTGGTTCCGCCGGGAGAGAAAGTCGGGGCAACCTTTCAGAACCTTCCGCTCTGCGCCTCCGAAACCGAAACCGGCTGCGTGCTCGCCTTCCGCTCCTACGCCGAGGGCTACCCCCCGCCGGAAGACGCCTTCGGTTCCAATACCATCCTTCCCGGGACTGACCTGGCCTGCACCAACCCGGCTTCCGGGGCCAAGGCCTGGGTGGAAGGGGCTTATCTTCCTAACCGGGTTATTTACGGGGGAATGAATTTCGAGATTGTCCCCGGGATCAGCACTCCCTTCGCCCTTTACCGGGATTTTTACACGTCCCGCTGCGCGCAGAACCAGTACGGGATCAGCTACCTGGAAATCGGGGTCGCCCCTTCCGCCGGAGATGTCCGCAGCAACCCGGTGGATTTCAATTCGGTGATCTATGAACCGTCCCTGCTCGGCCTTCATGTCCTGGATTACAACCTGACCCTCGGGGATCTGATCCGGCAGGTCCGGGTCAAGGCCGATAATTTTCCTCAACCCTGAGTCCGCGGTGTTATTCCGGCCGCGATTACCGAAATATCTTGCCCGGCTTGCCCCCGGGTTCCTGATTTTCCTTCTCGCCTTCCCCGGGCCGGCCCGCTCCGCCGAGATTTTCATCGTCGCCGGAAAAAATCCGGCCGCCTTCGCCGAGGTCATTCAGGGATTCACCGAAACCATCGGCAAGCTCCCTTTTCAGACCCTGGACCTGAACGAGGACGGCAACCTGGAGGAAACCCAGAACCAGGCCCTCCGCCAGAGCAAATCCCCGGTGGCCCTGGCGGTCGGAAGTCAGGCCGCCACCCTGATCAAAAACAGTTATCCCGGTATTCCCATGATCTTCTGCATGGTTTTTGACTCCCATCAATACCGAGGCGAAAACATCACCGGGATCGGGCTGAACGTGCCGGCCCTCGCTCAATTTCAAGCCCTGAAATCCGTCCTCCCCTCGGCCCGGAGGATCGGGGTGGTGTTTGATCCGGGCCAGAGCTCGGCCCTGGTCGAAGACGGCCGGCAGGCGGCGGCCGCCCTGAACCTGGTCCTGGCTGAAAAAACCGTGACCTCCAGCTTCGAAATCTCCAACGCGGTGAAGGAAATGATCTGGAACATCGATGCCCTCTGGGTCATTCCGGACCGGACCGTGGTTTCCAAGGAATCCTTCCGGTACATGCTGGAGGCCTCCATCAACCGCAAGGTCCCGATCCTGGCTTTTTCGGAGGCTTTCGTGAAAGGGGGAGCCCTTCTGGCGGTGGCCCCGGATTATCCCGGGATCGGCCATCAGGCCGCCAACCTGGCGAAAAAATTACTCGGCGGCGCCTCTCCCGGCGGGATCCCTCCCCTTTTGCCCCCGGGGCAGATCGTCCTGAACCTCAACACCGCCAAAGCGCTGTCCATCTCTGTTCCTCCGGAGGTTTTAAAGGGGGTGGAAAAAATCTACTAGGGATATTTCCGGATTTAGATCCGGAAAAAATTCACATCCCTTCCCGGAGGTTGCAACTAGCAAGATAAATCGGTAAAAATAACTTTGAACTTATTGTGCTAATTTAGGGATTTTTCAATTTTTGGAGGTATCAATGGCGACGAAACGATCTTCCACCCGGAAAAATGCCGGATCCAATCTGTTAAAAACCCTGGCCCAGCACATAGAAAATAAAATCGAGGAAATCATCAAATACGAAGAGATTCATCTTTTTGACACCGATGAAATCGGGCACATTTTAAGCCACAATATCGATAAGCGCCTCGCCCGCCTGGAACAGCAGCAAAAAAGAGAGCCGGCCGCCGCCACCACCCGCCGCCGGGCTTCCCGGTCGGCCGCCGAGAAAGAATCCTCGACCAGATCCAAATCCGGAATCCGCCCGACCTGTTCGGTGCCAGGCTGTGACAAGCCGGCCCGGGCCCGGGGTCTCTGCGCCGCTCATTACATGGCCGCGCTCCGGAAGGGCGATTTCTAGGACAATTTCAAACCCCGGGTCATAGGTGATGGGTCGTAGGTCATCGGTTTTTAAGACCTAACCCCTGCGACTCATAACCCAAGGAGTGAATCAACCTCCCGGCTCTCTGGAAAAACCCCTAATCCCGCAAACCTAACGCCTCTCGCCTAACGGGTTTTCCCATCTGCGGACTTACCTTTTTATCAGAATTTGGTTGTTGAAGTTTGGTTATTGGAACTTGGTAATTGGAATTTGACTCAATGCTTAGACCCGGATTTTCTTAAGCTCTTCGAAAATCTCCAGGGTGGATTGAAAGCGGTTGTCGGGCTCCTTTTCCAGGCATTTGAGCACGACGTTTTCCAGGATGGTGGGAATGCGGGGATTGAACTGGGAAGGATTGGGCACCGGGGTATGCACATGGTGGTATCCCACGTCGCCTTCCCGGAAAGGCAGGAGACCGGTGGCCATTTCGAACAGCATCACCCCCAGGGAGTAGATGTCCGAGCGCTGGTCCACCTCTTCCCCCAGGGTCTGTTCCGGAGACATGTAAAAAGGCGTTCCGCCCACCACCGTTTGAAGGTTGCGGGCGTCGCGCAGGGCCTTGGCCAGGCCGAAATCCATGATCTTGGCGATCTTTTTTTCCGTCCACATCACGTTGCTGGTCTTGATATCCAGATGAACGATTTTATTTTCATGGGCGTAAGCCAAACCCCGGCAGACCTGGCCGCTGATCAAAACCAGCGCCGGAAGCGGGATCAGGCGGGATTGGAGAAGAATTTCCTTCACGGTCTGCCCCTGGATGTATTCCATCACGATGTAAAAAACCCCGCCTTCCTGGCCAGCATCGTAGATGGTGACGATATTGGGATGATTCAGAGCGGCGGCGGCCTTGGCTTCCCGGAGGAAATTCTTGATCGCCGTTTCGCTGTCCCGGAGCCCATGGGGCAGCACCTTGAGCGCGATGACCCGGTCGAGAAGGGTGTCCCTGGCCTTGTAGACCACTCCCATTCCCCCCCGGCCCAGTTCTTCGATAACTTCGTAACGCTTGGACTGTTTGCCGGTCGCGGTCTGGGTCGCCGTCGAGAGTCGATCTTCCTGCCCAGCCAGGGTGCTCTGGCCCCCGAAGGGTGATTCCGGCGCGGAGGGCGTCATCCGGGCCACTACCTCCCGCAGGTTCCCGGCCCGGGCGGAAACATCCCGGTAATGATATTCAAAACTTAAAATTTTCTCGTAAATCGCCAGGGCGGTCTTGGCTTCTCCGATCTGCTCAAAAATCACCCCGAAGTTGTAATAGGCGTCCAGGTTTTCCGTTTTGATCTCTTCGTCGCCGATAGCCTCCTGGTATTTCTGGAGAGCGAGCTTGAGCAAGCCTTTCTCCCGGAAAAGATCCCCCAGGGCCTGGCAGGCGGCCTGGTAATGGGGGGAACTCCGCTCCACTTTCTGCAGCAGCTGGATGGCTTTTTCCCCCATCCCGCGTTTCCGGTAAGCTACCCCCGCCTCGTAAAATTCCGAAAGCCCCTCAAACAGTTCGGATTCCTTCTTTAAATTCCCCACTTCGTGATAAATTTCGGCTGCTTCGCGGAGTTTTTCGGCCCGCTCAAAATTTTCCGCGGCCTTCTCCTGCTGGCCGATCTCCTTATAGACCGCGGCCGCCTCCAGGAAAAACCCGCCTTTTTCATAAAGCCCGGCTGCCTCTTCCTGGTTCCCGAGTTTTTTGCAGATGTGGGCGGCGGAAGCCAGATCCCCGGCCCGCTTGTAAAAATTGCCGGCGGCCGCCAGATCACCCCGGGCCTGATAAGCCCGGGCCTTCAGAAGCGCGCTTCTTTTCTCATCCCCCATCTGTTCCAGGATATCGGCGGCCTCGATTTCCATTCCGGCCTGGAAGAAAAGGTCGGTCGCCCGAGATAAGTTGCCGGAATCCCGGCAGGTAATCGCAGCCTCGGCCAAGTGGCCGCCCTGCTCAAACAGATTGGCCGCCGGCTCAGGCTTGCCGGCTTCCATCCAAGCCTTCCCTCCCCAGAGGGCCAGGTTCCGGAGATTCCGGGAAAGAACCTTGCCCCCTCCGGACTCCGTTTCATCCGCGGAGGTATTTTCCTGGCTGGATAAAGCCACTTTCTCGCGAGCGGCAGTGTGCTGGAAATCATCCTCCAGACACTGAGCCAGCTTGATTTTATCTCCCGATTTCTGGTAGAGCTCCGCGGCCTTCCGGAAAAAACCGGCTTCCCGGTAAGCGTTCGCGGCCCGGATCCAATCCTTGGCCTTCTCGAACATATCGGCCGCAGCCCGTTCATTCCCGATTTTCAGGTAATTCTTGGCGGCGGCTTCATAATCCCCCGCCTGCCGGTACAATTCTGCGGCGTTCTCAAAGTCCCAGCCCTTCTCGAAATTCTCCGCGGCCTCTGGGATCTTGTTTTCCTTGAGATATATGTAGGCAAGCTTGGTGGAAGCCTGGGCTTTCTGATACATCTTGCGAGCCTCTTCAAAAAGCCCGACGGCGTTGTACTGGTCTCCCGCGGCCAGATAATCCCCGACTTCGGCAAGTTCACGGGCTCGGCGGGCTGCCCGCCGGATGACTTTCCGGGTCAGGACTGCCGTGGGCACCGGTTTCCGGCGCGTTCTCAGGGCGAGCATGAGCAGCAGGATAATAAAAAGACAGAGGGCGATCCCGAGCCCGACCAGCATCTCAGGCTCCCGGGGGATATACGCCACATAAGGCTTTAACTCGGGGAAGAGCTCCAGGAAGTGCTGCTCAGATTCCCGGATTTTATCCACCCATTCAGGCGGGATTCCCTTCCAGGCAATCGCAATGATCAAAAAAGGTTGGTTCAGGGCCATTTATTTCAATTTCCTTTAACGAATTGTTACTATTCAGCCACTAAGGCACCAAGACACTAAGAATTAAAAATTATTTTTCTCTTTCAGGTAAGGGGGTAAAAGCCATATTTATCCTTTTGTGTCTTGGTGTCTTTGTGGCTACCTGAACAGTTACAACGAATCAATCTAATTTATTCCATTTTTTGGTGATTTCCAAATCCGGGACGTGAAATTCGGAACACTCTCTAAGCCGGGAAAAGTTCCGGATTCCTCCCCTCCATCCGGATTCCAAAATGCCGATAAGCATGATCGGTCGCCACCCGTCCCCGCGGGGTCCGGTTGAGAAAGCCGCACTGGATGAGATAGGGCTCGTAAACCTCTTCGATCGTATCCTTGTCTTCGTTGATCGCGGCCGCCAGGGTTTCCACCCCGACCGGCCCGCCGCGGAATTTTTCCATGATGGTAAGAAGAATCTTGCGATCCATCCGGTCAAACCCCATCTGATCCACCTCGTAAAGGCTCAAAGCCCGCTCCGCGATCTCGTGAGTGATCACCCCGTTGGCTTTGACCTCGGCGAAATCCCGGACCCGGCGGAGCAGACGGTTGGCGATCCGCGGAGTTCCCCGGGACCGGCGGGCGATCTCGGACGCGCCCTCCGGATCGGTGGGAATTCCCAGAATCCCGGCGGAGCGCATCACGATTTTGGTCAGTTCCTCCGGGGTATAAAAATCCAGGCGTTCCACCACCCCGAAACGATCCCGGAGCGGGGAGGTCAGCAGCCCCGTCCGGGTCGTGGAGCCGATCAGGGTAAAGCGGGGCAGGTCCAGGCGAATGGTCCGGGCACTCGGTCCCTGACCCAGGATCAGATCGAGCTTGAAATCCTCCATCGCC
>JAPLJL010000099.1 GCA_026388615.1 Pseudomonadota bacterium
TGCCGGTATCGGAGAGATTGCTGATGGAGATTGTTTTGCTGGATCCATTCCAGATCGGGAAGATGGCCGACGAGATTGAAGAATTCTTCTCTCATCCGGGTCTCCAGGAGCTGGCCCGGATGATCGGAGACACTTTAAAGGAAGGAGCCAAGGTCGAAGCCGCCACCCTGGCCGATCGGCTTTCGGACCGGGAGGTAAAAGCCTGGCTCTCGCTCTGGGCGGTCAAAGGGAGCGAACTGGAGTCCCTGACTCCGTCGGGCCGGGAGAAAGTGGTGCGGGATTGTTTTCTCCGAGTCCATTTGGTTAAGCTTAGGGAAGCGCAGATAAATATTTCCGGGCAGATTGCCGATGCCGAAAGGAAGGGGGACGCGGGTAAAATCCGCGATTTGCTTTTGGAGAAGAAGAACCTGATCCAAAAGGAAAAGACGCTGGAGCGGGATCTCCAGCGGAAGGGGGAGGGGCAAAATGGCGGAAGAGTTTAAGGAAGATTTGCATAATCAAGAAATTAAGAAGTTGATCCGGATGGGAAAGGAAAAGGGCTTCCTGACCTACGAGGAGGTCAATGACCTGCTGCCTCCGGATCTGGTCTCCCCGGATCAGCTGGATGACACGATGATAATGTTCGGGGAGATGGACATTGAAGTAACCGACGCGGTTCCCCACGTGCGTTTATTTCCCGCCGGGGCGATCGAGGGCAAGGAAGACGAAATCGAGGCTCTGCCCGGGTTACCCCTGCAAGTATCAGTGAATGACCCGGTCAAACTCTATCTCAAGGAGATGGGGCGGATTGACCTCCTGACCCGGGAAGGAGAGGTGGAAATCGCCAAGCGGATCGAGGAAGGAATCCAGCGGATCCGCAAGGCCATCCTGAACTCCTCCATTGCGATTCTGGAAATTATTGAATTGGGGGAGAAACTGGCTCAGAAACGGGTGCGGGTGCGGGAGGTCAACCGGGAATCCAACGAGGAGGAAATCGATCCGGCCAATACCGAGGAACGCCGGAAGCGGATCCTGGCCTTGATCAAAAAAGCCCGCCGGCTGAATCGGGAAAAGGTCGAGACGCAACAGACCCTGCGGTCCGTCCAGCTCTCCCTGAAAGCCCGGGAAAAATACCGGCGGCGGCTGAAAAAGGTCCAGGAACTCCTCCTGGGAGTCCTGGAGGAAATTGACCTTTCCGACCGGCAGATAGAGAGAATCATTCTCCGTCTGAACAGCCTGGTTTCCCGCGTGGACAAATCTGAGGAGGAAATCCGGGGAATCGAGGAACGGATGGGGTTGAAGGTTCCGGAACTCAAACAGGTCCTGACCCGGGTTTCCCGGGGCGAGGCCAAAAAAGCCGGGCGGATTTGCTGTCTCAAGACCGGCACGGTTTTAACCCCCGAGTGGGCCGGGGAGATGAAGCGGGTGATCGAAGCGGCCGAAAGCCGGAGCCGTAAGGTGGAAAAAATCGCGGGTTCGAAGGCTCGGGAACTCCGCGCGGTGCTCCGGGAAGTCAAAGCCGGGGAAGAGATCGTGCGCGAAGCCAAGCGGGAACTGGTGGAAGCCAACCTGCGCCTGGTGGTGAGCATCGCCAAGAAATATACCAACCGCGGCCTGCAGTTCCTGGATCTGATTCAGGAAGGGAATATCGGCCTGATGAAAGCGGTGGAGAAATTCGAGTATCAGCGCGGCTACAAGTTTTCCACCTATGCCACCTGGTGGATCCGGCAGGCGATTACCCGGGCGATTGCCGATCAGGCCCGGACTATCCGGATCCCGGTGCACATGATCGAAACGATCAACAAACTGATCCGGACCTCCCGCTACCTGGTCCAAGGGATCGGGCGCGAGCCTACTCCCGAGGAAATCGCTGTGCAGATGGAACTGCCCCAGGACAAGGTCCGCAAGGTTTTAAAGATCGCCCGGGAGCCGATCTCCCTGGAAACCCCGATCGGGGAAGAAGAGGACAGCCATCTGGGTGATTTCATCGAAGATAAAAACGTAGCCTCCCCCCTGGAGACGGTAAGTTCCGACAACCTTTCCGAGCATACGCGGAGGATCCTGTCCACGCTTTCCCCGCGGGAAGAGAAGGTGCTGCGGATGCGTTTCGGGATCGGGGAGAAATGCGATCATACCCTGGAAGAGGTCGGCCGGAATTTCTCGGTCACCCGGGAGCGGATCCGCCAGATTGAGGCCAAGGCGATCAAGAAGCTGCGGCATCCCTCCCGCTGTAAGACTTTGAAGAGTTTTGCCGAGGCTTGAGGAAGGGAAGGATAGCTATCCCGGACCAAGCGGGCCAAATCACCGGGCCCATAGCTCAGTTGGTAGAGCCACCGGCTCATAACCGGAAGGTCCCAGGTTCGACCCCTGGTGGGCCCATCGTTAAACAGGATTGAGATAAATCCGAGGAGAAAGCAGAGAGTGGATCCCAACGTTCAGGTAATCATCAAAAAGCTGTTCGAACTGCAGTTTCTGGATCGCGAATTGGGAGAGGCCGAAAGGAAATACCGGGAAAATCCAAAAAGGGTCCTGGCGCTGGAGGAAAAGGTCCGCAGCCAGCGGGAGAAAATCGAAAAAGACAAGGAACATTTAAAGGATCTCGAGCGGGATCAGCATCAGAAGGAAAGCGATCTGAAATTCCGGGAGGACAAAACCAAACGGATCGAAGCCAAGATCCGGGCGATCCGGACCGGGAAGGAATACCAGGCCCTGCTCCGGGAAATCGCCCTGGCCAAGAAGGAAAACAACGGGATCGAAGAGGGGCTGCTCCGCCGGATGGAAGAACTCGAACAGAATCGCCTGGCGCTGGTGGGCCAGGAAGAGTCCTTGAAGCAGGGAGAGGTGGATATCCAGATCGAGATCCAGAAGTTACAGCAGGAAATCGAGGGGATCGAGGTTCAGATCCAGAAATTCCAGGAGAACCGGGAAAAAATCGTGGAAGGCCTGGAAAAATCGCTCTTGGAGAAATACAACCGGATCCGAGGGCGGGTTTCCTGGAACGTGGTTGCCGAGGTCAAGGGTGGAATCTGCCAGGGGTGCTTCGTCCATATTTCCCCCCAGGTTTATAACGAGGTGATCCGGAGCGACAACCTTTACCAGTGCCCCAGCTGCCAGCGGTTTATCTTTCATGACGGAGGCCAAACAGGTGGGCGAACTCCTGAAGCGGGTTAATCATCCCCGGGACCTGAAAAATTTTTCCCCGCCGGAACTCGAAAAATTAGCTCAAGAAATTCGGGAAGAAATCATCCGGACGGTTTCCCGGACCGGCGGCCACCTGGCCTCTTCCCTGGGGGCGGTGGAATTAATCCTGTCCCTGCATTACATCTTTGATTCTCCCCAGGACCGGCTGATCTGGGATGTCGGGCATCAGACCTATGCCCATAAGCTCCTGACCGGACGGCAGGAAGAGTTTGCCACCCTCCGCCAGCTGGGCGGGATGTCGGGCTTTATCCGCCGGGAGGATTCCGAACACGACGGTTTCAGCGTCGGCCACAGCTCGACCTCCATTTCCGCCGCCCTGGGCATCGCCGAGGCTCTCGCCCGGAAGGGCCAGCCGGGCAAGGTGATCGCGGTGATCGGGGACGGGTCCCTGACCGCCGGGATGGCTTTCGAGGCCCTGAACCAGGTCAGTCACCTGGAACGGAACCTGATCGTGGTCCTGAACGATAACGACTGGTCCATTGCCCCTTCGGTGGGGGCCTTTTCCTCGTTTCTCTCCCGCAAGATGACCGGCAGTTTTTTTCTCAACCTCCGCCGGACGCTGAAACATTACCTGTGGAAGATTCCCGTAGTGGGGGAGACCCTGGTCGCCATTATCCGCAAGTTTGAGGATGCGCTGAAGGGGTTCATTACCCCCGGGATTCTTTTCGAAGCCCTGGGCTTTTATTATGTCGGCCCGATCCTTGGCCACCGGATGGACCGCCTGCTCGAGACCTTCGGCAATGTGAAGAACTGGGACGGCCCGGTCCTGGTCCATGTCTGCACGACCAAGGGCAAGGGCTACCTGCCCGCGGAGAAAAACCCCGAGCATTTTCACGGGGTGGGCCCATTCGTGGTCGAAACCGGGGAAAGCCTGGAGAAGAGCAAGGGCCCTTCTTATACCGAAATATTCGGGAAAACCCTGGTGGACCTGGCCCGGGAGGATAAACGGATCGTCGCCATTACCGCGGCTATGCCGGAAGGCACCGGCCTCAATTATTTCCGGGAAACCTTCCCCGACCGTTTTTACGACGTCGGGATCGCTGAGCAGCACGCCGTGACTTTCGCGGCCGGATTGGCCTGCGAGGGCCTGCGCCCCCTGGTAGCCGTTTATTCCACTTTTCTCCAGCGGGCTTTCGATCAAATCCTGCATGATGTCTGCTTCCAGAATCTGCCGGTGGTTTTCGTGCTCGACCGCGCCGGGATCGTCGGGGCCGACGGTCCCACCCACAACGGCCTTTTTGATCTCTCCTATCTGCGTTTCATTCCCAATCTAACCCTCATGGCTCCCAAGGATGAGAATGAACTCCGGCAGATGCTGAAGACCGCGTTTTCCCTCCCCGGGCCGGCGGCCATTCGTTTTCCCCGGGGAAAAGGGTTGGGGGTGGACCTGGATTCCGAGATCAAGACTATTCCCGTCGGCCGGGCCGAGATCCTCCGGGACGGGGGCGAGGTATGCATCCTGGCGATCGGCTCCACGGTGCAGGCGGCGCTGAAGGCGGCCGATAAGCTGGAGACGGGAGAGGTGAAGGCCACCGTGGTCAATGCCCGCTTTGTCAAACCCCTGGACCGGGCCATGCTGGAGGATATCTCCCGCCGGCACCGGATCCTGATTACGGCGGAAGAGAACGTGCTGGCGGGAGGCTTTGGGAGCGCCGTCCTGGAAGAACTGGAAATGATGGGCATCCGGCATCTTAAGGTCAAGCGGATCGGGATCCCGGACGAGTTTGTCGAGCACGGTCCCCAGGATCGCCTGCGCTCAATTTACAGGATTGATGCCAATGGCATTGTGGAAGAGGTGCTGGCATTGCTAAAATCCGGGGGAAATGTTTCCCTGTCCGCCAAGGATAAGGATCTGGGATAGAGTTAAATGACCAATGACTAATTTCTAATGTCTAATCAATTTCTAATTTAAAATGACCAATGTCCAATAACCAAATTGAAATCGGCATTGGAGATTAGGATTTTTAGACATTGAAGGCATTGATTAGAAATTCGTCATTAGAAATTAGAAATTTACGAATATGTCGAAATGCTTAAGGATGCCGTAATGGAAGAGAAGAAAAAAGAAAACCTCGAATCGGGAAAGCTGAAGGAAGCCCTAGAAAGCTGGAACCGCGATGTCCTGGGCAAGGCTCTGAAAAAGAACCCGGAATCACGGGAGCGCTTCTCCACGATTTCCAACCTCGAGATCAACCGCCTTTACACCCCGCTGGATGCGGGAAAACCGGATTACCTGCAGGACCAGGGCCTGCCGGGTGAATATCCCTACCTCCGGGGGGTGCACCCCACCGGCTACCGGGGGAAGCTCTGGACGATGCGGCAGTTTTCCGGGTTCGGCACCCCGGAGGATACCAACCGGCGCTACCACTATCTTTTAAAACAAGGGACCACCGGGCTTTCGGTGGCTTTTCATTATCCCACCCTGATGGGCTGCGATTCCGATGATCCCCGCGCCCTCGGGGAGGTCGGCCGGTGCGGGGTGGCGATCGACACCCTGCGCGACATGGAGGTGCTTTTCTCCGGGATCCCCCTGGATAAGATCACTACTTCCATGACGATTAACGGGCCGGCCTCCATCCTCTTGGCCATGTATATTGCCGTGGCCGAGAAGCAGGGGGTGAAGAGCACGCAGATCGGGGGAACCATCCAGAACGATATCCTGAAGGAATACATCGCCCAGAAATCCTGGATCTATCCGCCCCGGCCCTCGCTCCGGCTCATCACCGACATCATGGGTTACTGCGTGAAGCAGGTCCCGAACTGGAACACCATCTCCATTTCGGGTTATCACATCCGGGAAGCCGGTTCCACGGCCGCCCAGGAGCTGGCTTTTACGCTCGCGGACGGGATCGGCTATGTCCAGGCCGGGATCGAAGCGGGTTTGCCGGTGGACGAGTTTGCCCCGCGGCTCTCATTTTTCTTCAACGCCCACAGCGACTTTTTCGAGGAGATCGCCAAGTACCGCGCCTCCCGCCGGATCTGGGCCAAGGTGATGAAGGACCGGTTCAAGGCCAAGGACCCCCGGAGTTACTGGCTCCGCTTCCACACCCAGACAGCGGGATGCAGCCTGGCCGCTCAGCAGCCGTTCAACAACATCGTCCGGACCGCCCTTCAGGCCCTGGGTGCGGTGATGGGGGGAACCCAGTCCCTGCACACCAATTCCCTGGACGAAACCTACGCCCTTCCCACCGAGGAGGCGGTGACGATCGCCCTCCGTACCCAGCAGGTCATCGCCTGCGAATCCGGGGTGGCCAATACGATTGATCCCCTGGGGGGTTCCTATTTCGTCGAGGCCCTGACCGACAAACTCGAACAGGAAGCCTGGGATTATATCCGCAAGATCGATGAACTGGGCGGGATCGTGGCGGCGATCGAGATCGGGTTTCCCCAGAAGGAGCTCACCGAGGCCGCCTACCGCTTCCAGAAGCAGATCGAGTCGCTCGAAAAGACCATGGTGGGGGTCAACAAGTATAAGATAGAAGAGGAAACCCCCATCACGCTCCTGAAGATTGACCCCGAGGTGGAAAAAACCCAGGTGGCCAACCTGAATAAAGTCAGGAAATCCCGGAATAATAAAGCGGTGCAGAAATGCCTGGCGGATCTGAAGAAGGCCGCGGCCGGCCCGGATAATTTAATGCCTTTCATCCTGGCTGCGGTGAAGGAATACGCCTCCCTCGGAGAAATCATCAACACGATGAAAGAGGTCTTCGGGGTCTACCAGGATCCGGGATATTTCTAAGTAAAGCTCCAATTACCAAACTAATCTCAAATCCCAAATAAATTCCAATCCGCCTGCCGATTTGTTTGTCATGTGACGGCCAAGATCGGCGATTTTTTAACGCCCAATAAATTGGGCAACTACGGAAGAAAAATTAAGGTTTGGAATTAGAATTTTCGGCGGGAATATTTGTAGGGGCGGGGCTTGTCCCCGCCTGAATTGTGTAGGGTTCGCTGCCTGGACGGTTTTGGGCCGTTCTGAGAACGGCCCCTATAGTGGAACGGTAGGGTGCATTCCTCCTGGCCGACACGGGCCGTCGGCTCGGGCAGGCCGAGCGAACCGGACGAAGGACCTGATTTGGGAGGGGACGAGCCCCTCCCCTACATGTTTGGGGGGAGCAGAATAAAGTCCTCATAATCCGCCCAGGACGAGGTTTTGGTGTCATCAGCGTCGGATTGAACCCCAATGGCCATGACGGGAGGCGGATCTTTTTTGAATATCTGGCGGTAGTCCTCAGCGAAGTTAACCTCCTCTTCTACCCACTGGTCGAGGAGCGTGTCCCGGTTTTCCTGAATCACATAAAAAACATAATCCTTCGCTTTAACAGTCATTCCCTTCGGGTGGGGAGTCGCGCTCCAGACGTATCGTAGGGTGTCCTTGGTGTACTTGGTCATTCCTTTATCGAAAACGACATAAACGCTGGCGGCGCAGTCGTTTCTTCCGTTTTTCCCGGTCTCGTCCGCGCCTACCGGCAGCTTTTTCGCCCGCCAGCGCCATTTCAATTTCGGAAAATCCTTCGGGCTGATCTTAGCTTCGGTGAGGATCATCCCCGCCGCTTTATCGGCGCGGGCGGCCAGGTAGGTGTTTCCGGATTCGACCTGAACGGTGTAAATGTCAGCCCGGCCCTGAATCTTTTTCCAATCAGACGGGAATTTGCCTTCTTCCTCGGGCTTTAACTGGCCGACCGGCTTCGATAGGGAATCTGGGGAAGCAGAAATCAGGAAAGCAGAGAGGAGCAAGCAGCAGGAAACAAGTAATCGGTTGGGTATCAATAATCCCATTACCCTTTTCCCAGCCCTCCACCTTCCGTGGGGGCGGGAGGTGCGGCAGGGATTTTTGGCAGAGCGGACTCGATCCGCTGAAGGGTCTTGTCTTTTCCCAGGATCCCCATGATCTCGAAAAGGCCCGGGCTGATGGATTTCCCGGTCAAAGCCACCCGCACCGCCTGGGCGATTTTACCCATCTTTATCCCCTTGGCCTGGATGATATTACGGAATACATTTTCGATTTCCTTTTCTTCCCAGGCGGGGGCCTCCTTTAATTTCCGGATCAGGTCGTAAAAGATATTTTTGACATCCGGGGTAAAGAATTTCTGAACCGCTTCCGGTTCAAAATCCACCGCGTCAACGAAGAAGAAGCGGGATTGCTGGTTTAATTCCACCAGGGTTTTGGCCCGGGGTTTAAAAATCTCGGCGACCTTGAGGAGGGATTCCTCGGGAAACACCGCCGCGGCCGGGTCCAGAAACGGCCGGGCCAGTTGGAGCAGTCCGGCATTGGTTTCCTTCATCAGGTACTGGTGGTTGAGCCAGAGCAGTTTTTCCGGATTGAAGATCGCGGCGGATTTGCTGACATCCTTTAAATCGAATTTTTCGATCAACTCTTCTGGGCTGAAAATCTCCTCGTCTCCGTATCCCCAGCCCAGCCGGGCG
>JAPLJL010000020.1 GCA_026388615.1 Pseudomonadota bacterium
TTGCGAGGCGAAGCCGAAGCAATCCCGCTTTTGAGATTGCTTCGCTCACCCGGTTCGCTCGCAATGACATTGTGAAAATACGTCACCGAATTTATGGATTGAAGTACTACGTAATTACGAAAAACCATGAAGGCTTGATCACAACCTTTTATTCTTTTATGATTAGACCCCGATTTTTACAGGAGAGGTCGCCCGGGGTAATCTTTTGTCGGGGGGATTTTTTTGGGGTGGGCCCCCCACATAATGAGGCAGCTATAAAAAGGTGATTACTACTTCTTTTTTTTGGCTGGCTTTTTGGCTTTTTTCTTTGAGGCTTTTTTCTTCGTCGGCATTTTTGCCTCCTTCAGGCTGTCTATCAGAAAAATGAGGTAATCTTTGATTACCCCGGGCGACCATTTATGGGAAAATATTTCTCATCTATTGCTTTCTACATTTAGTTGTTGATAATTATATTGTAACAATAAGTAGTATGTCAAATTATTTTAATTTCGACCAACTAACCGGAACCGGATCAAATGGCAAATAAGACCGTCCAGTCGGTCCGTGGATTTATTGATCTCCTGCCAGAAGATGCCAGGAAATGGCAGTTTTTAGAGGCAACTGCACGTGAGGTATTTCAACTTTATGGCTTTGAAGAAATTAGGACACCTTTACTGGAAAAAACCGACCTCTTCTCCCGATCGGTGGGGGAAGCCACAGACATCGTTGGCAAGGAGATGTATACATTCACTGACCGCAGTGGGGATTCATTATCCCTGCGTCCCGAAGGCACCGCCCCGGTAGTCAGGGCCTATCTCGAGCACGGTTTCGCCAAGAGCCATCCGGAGTCCAGTTTTTATTATCTCGCCCCGATGTTCCGCCATGAAAGACCCCAGCACGGAAGGCTCCGCCAGTTTCACCAGATCGGAGCCGAGCTCTTCGGAATCCCCGGTCCCGAGGCCGACGCGGAAATCATCAGCCTGCAGACCGACCTCCTTTCCCGGATGGGATTGAAAGATTTTTCCCTGGTGATCAATTCGCTGGGCTGCCGGGCCTGCCAGCCCGAATATCATCAGAAGCTGGTCGGGTTTCTCGAACCCCTGGCACCGAAGCTCTGCCCCAACTGCCAGAAACGGGTTCGAGGCAATCCCCTGCGGGTCCTGGATTGCAAGGAAGCCGAATGCCAGGCCCTCCTCCGGTCCCAGTCGGTGCCCCGGATTTCTGATTCTCTCTGCCCCGCCTGCCGGGAACATTTTTCCGAGCTCCAAGACATTCTTAAGACCCTGGAGCTGGAATTCACGCTCGATCCTTTCCTCGTGCGCGGGCTCGATTACTACACCCGGACCGCCTTCGAGATCTACCCGGGAAAGGCGGGAAGCCAATCCCGCACCGGCGCTATTTCCGCCGGGGGAAGATACGACGAACTCATCTCCGATCTGGGAGGCCCGACCCTGCCGGCGGTCGGGTTCGCCCTGGGCATGGAGAGAATCCTCCTCCAGCTCCCGGAAATCCCGCCCCCGGTGAAAAAACCCGCCCTGGCCCTGCTGGCGATGGGCGTCTCCGCCCGGCGGCTGGTTCAGAAACTGGCCCGGGAACTCCGGGGAAACGGTTTCTCCGCTCGGGCCGATTTAAAAGGCGGAAGCCTCAAGGCCCAGATTCACCGCGCCGACCGCGCCGGGGCCGGGCTGGTCCTCATCATCGGGGAGGATGAAATCAAGGACCAGACCGTCATGATCAGGGATCTCAAGAAGAGCGAGCAGGAAAAGATTCCCGCGAAAGATCTCGTCTCCTACCTCAGAAATAAACTTTCCTAAGCCTTCAGCACTCACTCCGAAGTCCTAATTCCAAAATCCGAATTGTTCGCTTTGGTTTTACCGGAGACCGGGGGGTTGGTCCTCGCGACACAAAACAACGTGAGACGTAAGACGTGAGAAGTAAGAAGGTTATTTTGTTTGATTAATTTATTTATTTTTCCCCTCGTCTACCGTCTAACTTCTAACGTCTAACCTTTTTGAGAAGAGCGAGACCAACCTCCCAAAAAGAAAAAAAGGCTAACAAAAATGCGATTGCTTCGCGGGCGCTCGCAATGACAGCATTGAGGGTAAGGATGCTGGGAAGGCCAAAAGCTGCCTGCTGATGGCTGAAAGCTTGTGAACTTTTTTCCCCGCCGACAACCTACCGCCTACCTTCTAACGCCGGAGGCGGTAAATGTATCCCGAATGATTGACCTGGCTCCGCCGGGGGGGATACTTGATCACGAACTTGATCAGGAGCATTCCGAAAACAAACCCGCCCACGTGGGCGAAAAAAGCCACGCCCCCGTGCTGGCTCCCCAGGGAAAGAACCCCGCTGAAGAACTGCAGAACAAACCAGAAGCCGAGGACGAAGTAGGCCGGGAGCACCACCACCTGCAGGAAAAACCCGATTGGGAGCAGGGTGTAAACCCGGGCCCGGGGGAAGATGATGAGATACGCTCCCAGGACCCCGGAAATGGCCCCGCTGGCACCGATGGTGGGGATGGTGGAGGCGGGGCTGGTGATCCCCTGCGCCAGGGTGGCTGCCACCCCGCCGGCCAGGTAGAAAAGAATGAAACGAAATCGCCCGAGGATATCCTCGATGTTATTCCCGAAGATCCAGAGATAAAGCATGTTGCCGATCAGGTGCATCCAGCCCCCGTGCAGAAAAAGCGAGGTAAGCAGGGTCACCGAAGCCGGCAGCGCCGGCGGGACGGCCATGTCCGACCCGGAGAAGATCCCCGCCGGGATCGCGCCGAACTCGTTGAAGAACCCCTCCAGGCGCGGGCCCAGGCTCAACTCGTAGCAGAATACCAGCACGTTGATCACGATCAGCACGACGGTGACAACCGGCCGGCGCTCAGTGGGATTGTCATCCTTATAGGGGATCATGCTTTTTTTCGTTACTATTCAGCCACTAAGACACCAAGACACCAAGATTAGAGAATTATTCTTTTAATACCCTTTTTGATGAGAGGCACATTAAAATTAACAAGAAAACCAAGGCGCTTACCGGCAATTTTAGATGGCTGAGTATCTGTGCTTCCCACACAGGATTCATCTCGTCCACAGCTTTCAGTATCTATCCTTTGTGTCTTGGTGTCTTGGTGGCTACCTGAACAGTTTGCTTTTTTCTATAATGGATTGGTGTAATAATATCAACCTCGAAGATTATGGAAATCAAGACCGATTTTCTTGTCATTGGCAGCGGCATCGCAGGCCTGAGTTTCGCCCTGAAGGCCGCCCGTCTGGGACGGGTGACTCTCATCACCAAACGTGGGCTAACCGACTGCAGCACCAACAACGCCCAGGGCGGAATCGCCGCCGTCCTTGACCCGGGGGACAGTTTTTCCTCCCACATCCAGGATACCCTGACCGCCGGGGCGGGCATCTGTCAGCCCGACATCGTCGAAACGGTGGTGCAGGAAGGGCCCGACCGGATCCGGGAGCTCCTGGACTGGGGGGTGCATTTCTCCCGCCGGAAGGTGCAGATGGAAGGAGGATTCGAATACGATTTGACCCTGGAAGGGGCCCACTCCCACCGCCGGA
>JAPLJL010000318.1 GCA_026388615.1 Pseudomonadota bacterium
TTCATAGACTATTTATAAACTAAAGAAGGAGGAAGTATGGGTATGGGTGCAATTATTCTGGTAGTGGTCGTCGTCGTAATCCTGGCGAGCGCCCTTCGGGTCCTGAATGAGTACGAGCGGGGAGTCATCTTCCGCCTCGGGCGGGCCATCGGGGTCAAGGGGCCGGGCCTGATCATCCTGATCCCGGTGATCGACCGGATGGCGAAGGTCAGTCTCCGGATCGTGGCCATGGAAGTTCCGCCTCAGGATGTCATCACCCGCGACAATGTCTCGATTAAGGTCAACGCGGTGGTTTACTATCGGGTTTTGGATCCCTTCAAGGCGATCATCCAGGTGGAAAACTTCAATTACGCCACCTCGCAGCTTTCTCAGACCACCCTCCGGAGCGTCTGCGGCGAGGCCGAGCTGGACCAGATCCTGGCCGAACGGGAGCACATCAACCAGAAGCTCCAGACCATTCTTGATCGCCATGCCGATCCCTGGGGAATCAAGGTTTCCACCGTCGAGGTGAAGCAAATCGATCTTCCGCAGGAGATGCAGCGGGCGATTGCCACACAGGCCGAGGCCGAGCGGGTCAGACGGGCCAAGGTCATCCACGCCGCCGGTGAATTCCAGGCCTCGGAGAAGCTCCGCGCGGCCGCCGAGATCATGAGCTCCCAGCCGGTAGCTCTCCAGCTCCGCTATCTCCAGACCCTTTCCGAGGTGGCTTCCGAGAACAATTCCACCACCATCTTCCCGTTCCCGATGGATCTCGTGACCCCGTTCCTGAACCTGTTAAAGAAGAAAGATAGCTAGTAAGGAATTTACGATTGACGAATGACGATTGACGATTAAAAAGCCAAAATCATAAAATCGGTAGCCGCAGGCTTAAGCCTGCGCTTTTGGTGATTAGGGAGTTGGGTTGTTGGGTAGTTAGAAAAGAATTTCATAATGTGACGAATGACGATTGACGAATGACGATTGGCGGATTTAAATTGACAAACAACCAATGCAAGTTAACCGGCGTACAGCCTCTTTTATGAAATTCACAATCTACAATCGTCAATCTAAAATCTGCAATTTTAATTGATGCGGCGCGAACCCGGACAGGACTTTAATATCCCCGAGCTGGACCAGTTGCTGGCCCGCCTGGGCCAGTGGCGGACCCGCTTGCCCGGCTGGTGGATGATCTTGGTCGTGATCCTGGCGATCTGGCTTGCGAGCGGAATTTACATCGTCAATCCCGACCAGATCGGGGTGATCCAGCGTTTCGGGGCCTACCGCCATACCACCAACCCGGGACCGCACTGGCGCCTGCCCTGGCCGATCGAGAAGATCACCAAGCCGCGGGTAACCAAGGTCGAGCGGCTCGAGATCGGGTTCCGGACCTACCCGGGAGGCGATCCCGGCCAGATCCGGAGTGTGCCGGAAGAATCCCTAATGCTCACCGGGGATGAAAATATCGTCAAGCTCGAGTTCATCGTTCAATACCGGATCAAGGACCCGATGGAGTACCTTTTCCAGGTGCGTGACCAGGTGGCCACGATCAAGCAGGCTTCCGAGGCCGCCATGCGCGAGGTCATCGGGAAAAGGAAAATCGACGAGGCCCTGACTGAGGGCAAGGCCCAGATCCAGAACGATACCCAAACCCTGCTCCAGGAAACTCTGGATAAATATCAGGCGGGGGTGAAGATCGTGGCGGTCCAGCTCCAGGACGTCCATCCGCCCGACGAGGTCCTCCAGGCTTTCCGCGACGTGGCCAGCGCCAAGGAGGACAAGAGCCGGCTGATGAACGAGGCCGAGGGATACCGGAATGACGTTGTCCCCAAGGCCCGGGGGGAGGCGGCCAAGCTGGTCAAGGAAGCCGAGGCCTACAAGGAAGTCCGGATCGACCGGGCCGATGGAGACGCCCAGCGCTTTCTCAAACTGCTGGCGGAATTCCAGCGGGCCCCGGAAGTCACCCGGAAGCGGGTTTACCTGGAAGCCATGGAGGAACTGCTGCCCAGCCTGGATAAGTTCATCCTGGAAAATAATTTCGGCAAAAGCATAATTCCCTATCTGCCGATGGAGCGAAAGCCGGGGCCAGCGGCGCCGGAGAAACCATAGCCTTTCTCAAATTATGAAACGTAATCTGTTAATCATTCTCAGCCTGGCGGTTCTCCTGGTGATCGTGTTTTCCGCCACTGTTTTCGTCGTGGATCAGACCCAGCAGGCCATGATCTTGGAACTCGGCAAGTACAAGCGGGAAATCAAGACCCCGGGAATCAAGTTCCGGGTTCCCTTCCTGCAGCAGGTTACCTGGTTTGACCTCCGCCTCCTGGAATATGACGCCGAGTCCTCTGAGATCATCACCCAGGACAAGAAGAACCTGATCGTGGACAATTACACCCGCTGGCGGATCATCGACCCCCTGAAATATTTCCAGTCCGTCCGGAACGAGATCGGCGCCCGCGCCCGTCTCGATGACATCATCTATTCCAATGTCCGCCAGGAACTGGGGCGCTACACCCTGACCCAGATTGTTTCCGAGGACCGCTCGAAAATCATGGGCAAGATCACCGAGCTTTCGAACCAGCAGGCCCTGGCCTACGGGATCCAGGTCCTGGATGTCAGGATCAAGCGGGCCGACCTTCCCCCCGAAAACGAGAAGGCGGTTTTCGGCCGGATGCAGGCCGAGCGGCAGCGGCAGGCCAAGCAGTATCGTTCCGAGGGCTACGAGGAAGCCCAGCGGATCCGGGCTGGCGCCGAGAAAGAGAAGTCGGTGATCCTGGCCGAGGCCTATCGCTCAGCTCAGATTTTGCGCGGGGAAGGGGATGCCAAGGCGGCCCGGATCTATGCCGATGCCTACAACCGTGACCCGCAGTTTTTCGCCCTGGTCCGGAGCCTGGATAGCTACCAGAAATCCCTGAAGGAAAAGACCACCATTATGCTCGATCCCTCCAGCGAATATTTCAAATATCTTAAAAATTCCCGCTAGGACGCTAAAAAATATCATAATAAAAAAACCTCCCAATCAGGGAGGTTTTTTTTATGCTCAGTATCAGTGTTGCTTAAACTTGAAACACAAACTTCCGAACCTTTGACACTTAAACTTTCACCTTTGACCTGCCTCCGTTTTTTATTTTTGT
>JAPLJL010000031.1 GCA_026388615.1 Pseudomonadota bacterium
CCCCGGAGACCGGCCGGATTATCGTGGTTTCCGATCCGGAATCGAAACAGTCCTTCGGGCTCAAGGTCGGGGAGGTTACCGAGGTCATCCGCCTGCCGTTCAAGGAGCTGGAGCCGCCGCCCCCGACGGCGGGAGGGGAAGTCGGCTTCATCACCGGGGTGGGCTGGGTGGGGAAAAAAATGATTATCATGCTCAATCTGACTGAGCTTTTGAAACTGGAATCCAGCGGGAGAACCGGGAAATGAGGATCCGGGAAAGATCCGGGGGCCTGCGCCCGAAGACCCTGCCCGCCGGGGAAGAGCTGGTTCAGCTCGCCCGCCTGCTGGTGGAAAGAGAAAACTTCGCCCTTAATATCATGATCATTAAGGAAATAGCCCGCCTGCCCGAGATCACCCGGATCCCCCAGGCCCCCGATTTTCTCGAAGGGTTTATCAACCTCCGGGGTGCGGTGATCCCGCTGATCAACCTGAGCCGGCGGCTGGGCCTGGGCGCCGGCGCGCTCCAGCCGAAATCCCGGGTCGTGATCGTGAAGCACGAAAAAGAGGTGTTCGGCCTGGCGGTCGACGAAATCCTGGGGGTGATCCGGATCCCCGCTTCGGAGATCCTGCCCCCGCCCCGGGTCATCCGGGGAAAAATCCCCGAGTTTCTGGGGGGAGTGGTGCGCTCGGGCGGGGATCTGATCCTGGTCCTCGACCTGGAAAAGGTTTTGAGCCTGGAAGAAATCAAGGAAATGAAAAAAATGGGAGTTCCGCTAGGGGGAAAAGATGAAAAAATCTAGTTTCCGGTCGCTTAATCTCCACGTCAAACTGATGATTTACACCACCATCCTGATTATCATCGGCGGAGGCCTGCTCGCCTGGTATTTTCAGGTCCGCTCCCGCGCGATCATGATTGCCGGCATGGAAAAGCGCGGCCTCAGCCTGGCGGGCAATCTGGCTTACAACGCCCGCTTCGGGGTGGTGGCGGAAGACCGGATCGTCCTGAAACAGCTGATTGAAGGCGTCCTCGAAGATGAGGACATTCTCATGGTTGCGGTCACTGACCGGGAAGGCACGCTCCTGGCCTCGGTCTCCAAAACCGAGGGGCTGGAAGACTCCCTCCCCCCTCCGAGCGAGGAGTCCTTCCTGGAAACGGGGGAACGTTCGCTCCAGCTCGGGCGCCGGCAGATTTTCGAAATCTATGCCCCGGTCGTGGTGGTTCGGGCCGCGGCCCCGTCGGTGGCGCTCTCGGATGAGCTCTCCGGGTTCGGCCTCACGGGCCAAGCCGCCGGGGGTTCCGCCCCCGCCAACCCGGCCCCGGCCGCGGAAAAGCCTCAGGCCCCCGCCAGCGAAACGATCTCCCAGGGACTGGTCCGGATCATCATGACCCCGGAAGGAGTGGAGAAAAAGCTCCACCAGGTCTTTATCTCCGGGACGTTTTTCACCATCGGCCTGATCCTGGTGCAGCTGCTGATTACCTATCTGTTCATTAAATTTCTTTTCGCGCCCCTGAAGTCCCTAGTCGTCCTGGCCCAGGAAGTGGCCCAGGGAAACCTGACCCGGAGAGTGGAGGTCCGCTCCGAGGACGAGATCGGGGTCCTGGCCCGAAGTCTCAATCAGATGATCGAAAGCCTGAACCAGATGGTGCAGAAAATCCGCGCCGCCACCACCCGGGCCACCGAAGTCAGCCGGGAGGTAGGCCGGCTGACGGTCAGCATCGCCGATGGTTCCAACACCCAGGCCCAGGGGGTGGAGGAAACCAGCGCCTCCACCAGCGAGATGGAAACCGCCATCCGGGAGATTTCCCAGAACACCACCATCCTGGCCTCCACCGCGGAGGAAGGGGCGAGTTCCATCCTGGAGATGAGCACCACCATCGAAGAGGTGGCCCAGTCCATCGAGCATCTCTTCCGGGTGGTGGAGGAATCCTCGGGCTCGATCAACCAGATGGACCTCTCGATCAAGCAGGTGGCCGAAAGCTCCCGCTCGCTTTCCGGGCTGGCCGAGGAAACCGCCACCGCAATCGAGGAGACAGACAGCTCCATCCGGCAGGTGAAGGAATCGGTCTCGGAAACCCACAAAGTTTCCGAGCGGGTGAGCTCGGACGCGGAGAAGGGCATGAAGGCGGTCCAGTCCACCATCGAAGGAATGATGGCCATCCGGGAAAGCTCGCAGGGGGCCGCCACCGTAATCTACCAGCTGGGCGAACGGGTCCAGGAGATCGGAAAAATTTTAAACGTGATCGAGGACGTGGCGGACCAGACCAACCTCCTGGCCCTGAACGCCGCGATCATTGCCGCCCAGGCCGGGGAACACGGCAAGGGCTTCGCGGTGGTGGCGGACCAGATCAAATCGCTGGCCGACCGCACCCGGGGCTCCACCAAGGAGATCGCCACCCTGATCAAGTCGGTCCAGCAGGAAGGCGACCGGGCGGTCAAAGCGATTGAGCTCGGAGAAAAAAGCGTCGAGCGCGGGGTCATCCTTTCCCGGGAGGCCGGCGAGATGCTGAAAACCATTCTCTCGAGCAGCCAGGCCACCGTCGACATGGCCCGCCGGATCGCAGAGGCCACCACCGAACAGGCCCGGGGCTCCCGGCAGATCGCCGAGGCGGCCGAGCGGATCACCTCGATGTCGGAAGCGATCACCAAGGCCACCCAGGAGCAGAGCCAGGGCAGCGCCCAGGTGATCCGGTCCGCGGAGGGCGCCCGCGAAGTGGCCCAGATGGTGAAGAAAACCACCCAGGAACAGGCCAAGGGCAGCAAGACCATCACCGAGGCGGTGGAAAGGATCACCGAGATGGTCCGCTACATCGACCGGGCCACCCAGGAGCAGAACCGGGGCATCGAGCGGGTGGTCCAGGTGATCCAGCGCATCCGCGAGGTGGTCGGTCAGAACCTGACCCGCATCTCCGAGATGCAGTCCGCGGTGAAGGGCCTGGATCGGGAAATGGACAGTCTGCACCAGGAAGTGGAAAGATTCCAGCTCTAAAAAGGAGGGCATGATGATCATTGAATGTACCCAATGTAAGAAACGCTACCGCTTGGAGGAGGAGAAGATTCCCGCCGCCGGGGCGAAGATGAAATGCAAAAGCTGCGGCACGGTAATCATCGTCCCTCCCCCCGCTAAAGGCGGGGCCGTCCCTCCGCCCAAACCTGCGGCCGCCCCTCCACCCAAACTTGCGGCCGCCCCGCCTCCCGCCAA
>JAPLJL010000383.1 GCA_026388615.1 Pseudomonadota bacterium
TGGGGATTGAATCTGAATACCGATGGCGGTTTGCCCGCGCCTGGCGATTACGACCTTGACGGCAAAGCTGACCTGGGTGTTTACCAGACTCAAGCAGGGATATTCTATTCCCGCGCCCTGACCGGGACCACGGGCGACCTGAATCTCACCCATCGCTATGCCCCCAAACATCCCAATCTCAGCGGCCCGGCCGCCGATGTCTCCGTCAGCTTCTCGGTGATCAGGACCCCCAAGGGACAGGCCCCGGAGTTGACCACCACGGGAACCGGGGTGTATTCGGAAGATCCCGCTAACCTTTACTATAATTTCAATTGGACCACCACCGGTTTTCCCGTCTCGGTCAAGGTTTGTCGTGATGATGTGATCCAGCCCACCAAGATTGACGATTCCATTTTTTCCAACTCGACCACCCGGATTCGGGAAACCCTTAAGACCTTCCCGGATGGGGTTACCGCCTATTACCACCGTTCCGTGAAACATGAAAACGGGGTGATCTACACCGATTCCTTCCGCCTGAACCGGAAGGGGGGCGAGCTCTCCGTCCAGGCCGTAATCAATCCCGGTGCCACCCCCCGGTGCCCCCTGGATGACACGGGCACGATCAACGTGACCCGCACCTTCCCCCTCGACGCCGATCTGCCGGAGGGGGTAACCGTGCCGGTCCGCGAGGTGACCGTTATCAATAGACAGGGGTTGACCGACCAGGTCTCCTCCAAGCTCACCTTGAGCAATGGCCAGACCCTGACCCGGACTTTGACCCGTAAGGTTGAGAGCCCGGCGAGCTGCGCGGATTGGGAAGCGGCCTCTCCCAAGCCGGCCATCGTGGTTCACGTCACCGGAGAGCTTTACCGGGGCGGAACGCTGGATCTCACGGTTACCCGCGACGAATCCGGCTTGAGCATTACCGGAACGCGGACCCAGCCGGACAGCGGCTATTCCCGGATCGAGGTTGACCGTTACCGGAACTCGGAAGAAACCGGGATCATGGCGGAAAGCTATGACGCGGACAATACCCTGCGGGCCGAGGTTACGATCAACCTGGTGAGCCATCGGCAGGGCCGCGGGCAGATTATCATCTATTCCCCGGAGGGTGAACCCAGGGTGATCCTGCTCAAGTTCACCTGCGACGGGAAGGGTTACTGGTATCCGAGCGACAATCCCTCGGACAAGCATGAATTCGGGAAAGAGAAATTCTTGAAATACGGGCTGGAGAAATATCTGTAAGTATTTTAGGCCATGGGTCGTAGGTCAAAGCTCAAAGCAAAAAAGTAGGGGAGGGCCTTGTGCCCTCCCTTATTTTTCTGTGGTTTTACGAAAGCCCGGCGGGATAATCGCACGGCGTATCGAGCATAGAGCATAGGGCAAAATCAGCTAAAAGCTGAAAGTTCAAAGGCATGCCCTGAGCGAAGTCGAACGGGTCAAAGGCAAAACACAGCACTATCCCCCTTTGTTAAAAGGGGGATGAAGGGGGATTTTCAAGATTGTTATTTTGGGTTTTCAGAGGCACGGCTTCCGGCCCCGCTTCCAGCCCGTAGGGCTTACAGGCCGGAGGGTAGGGCCTACAGCCCGGAGGGGGGAAGGCTCCCGCGTTCAAAAAAATCTGGTCTCAGGTGATAGGTGGTGGGGCATAGGTTTTAACCCAACACCCATGACCCCTGACCTACGACCTAACTAAAACTTCCAGTCGCTTTCCTCTTTTTTCCCGCCTTCGGGGGTTTCGGTCTTTTCCTTTTCTTTTTCCTTGGCCACCCGGTGGAAGGGGACGACGCAGTTGCGTCCCTTCTGCTTGGCGGTGTAGAGGGCGAGATCGGCCTTCTGGAGGAGCTCGTCCGGGCCCTTGGCGTCCTCCGGGCAGCTGGCCACGCCGATGGAGATGGTGACCCCGATCTTGCTTCCCCCCTCGATCGGGAAGGAAGTGGATTCCACCAGCCGGCGGATGCGCTCAGCCAGCTTCATCCCCCCTTCGGAATCGGTGTTGGGCAGGAGGAGGGTAAACTCCTCCCCGCCGTAGCGGGCGACCAGGTCCACCTCGCGGGCTGCCCCCTTCAGGATGCGGGACAGGCCCCGGAGGACCGCGTCGCCGGCCGGGTGGCCGTAGCGGTCGTTCACCTTTTTGAAGAAATCCAGGTCGATCAGGATGAGGGAGAGCGGCTCCGGGTGCCGGACCGAGCGGAGGAACTCCTCCCGGATCCGCTCCTGGAAGCGCCGGTGGTTGGAGAGCCCGGTGATCGGGTCGGTGACCGCCTCGGCCTCCTTTTCGTGGAAGAGCCGGGATTTTTCCAGGGAGATGGCGATCTGGTTGGCCAGGACGTCGAAGATCTTGACCTCGTAATCGGAAAATAAATTCGCCGCCTTGCCCAACAGGGTAAAGGAACCGATGACCCGCCCTTCCACGGAAAACGGGATGGTCAGGATGGAGCGGGCTCCGCGGATTTTGATTTCCTTGGAAAAGATGGGGCGTTCCTGGTCGCGCTCATGCAGGTTCCCTTTGCAGAAGATTTTCCGGTAGGAGTCCAGGACCCAGCCGACCAGCCCGTCCTCGATCCCGAAACTTTTCTGGAGGGTGGACTCGGCCCCCTCGCCCCGGGCGGCCTGGATCACGCTTTTCCCGGTGGACTCGTCGAAGGTGGCGATGGCCGCGAAGTCGTAGGGAACGGTCTCGCGGATGGAATCGAGGCCCAGGTTTAAAACCTCCTCCATGCGGAGGGCGGCGGAGAGTCGTTTCGAGATTTCGTAGAAGGCGGCGAACTCGGAAGCCTCGATCGACATCTGGTGGCGGATCTCGGCGTTTTCAATCGTGTCCACGATCTGGTGGGCGACCACCTCGAGCAGCTTGCGCTGTTCATCGGAGAAAGCGGAGATGTCGCGGGAATCGATGGCCAGGACGCCGATGATCTCGGGGGCGGAATCTGCCGGGGCGTGGCTCAGGCGCGGGGTTTTTTCCGGGTCCCCGGCCTCCGGGGCGCGCCGGGAGGAGAGGAAGGAGCCCCGCAGAATCTGGACCGCCAGGAAGGAATGGATGCCTTCATCCCGCGAGTAATAATTTATCCCCTTCAGGGGATTGGCCAGCTCGTTCAGCTGGATGGGGGAATGGTTCTGGTAAACCCAGCCGATCACCCCCTCACCGGGGCGGAAGGTTTTCTCGAAATTCAGGTAATCGCTGTCGGAGATGCCGTCCTTGAGCTTAAGCCGGTTGCCTTCGGAATCCCAGAAATAAATCAGGACGGAGAAAGGATGGATGGTCCGCTTCAGGATTTCCAGGACCCGGTAGATCCGGTCATCCAGGTCGAAGGCCTGGGCAATTTCCCGCTTTTCCCGGCCTTCCTTGGAGATCTTCTCGAGTTTGAAGGTGCTGGGCTCCCCGCGCTCGGCGGCGTGTCCCGCTCCCGACTCGCCCAGGGAACGGGCGTCGCGGTTGATGTCGGCCAGGCGGGCCTCGGCCTTGCTGCGCCACTTGCGCTCGGATTTGAAGGCGCCCCCGAAAACCAGGACGAAAACCAGTGAAAAGAAAGCGTGGGAACCGAGGGCTTCCAGCTGACTCCAGAATTCGAACTTGATCAACTGGTGGGCGGTTTCCAGGGAGAGCGCGAAGAGCAGGATCAGGAGGGCGTGGAGGATCGGAAAATAAAGGGCGAGCATGGTCAGGACGAAATACTTGAGGGGATAGAGCAGGGTCCCGATCTCCCCGGTGGCCTGGAGCGGGATCTCGAAGGTAAGGACCAGGAGAAAACCGAATTCGAGATTGTCCCGAAGAGAAGGTTTTTCCACCCGGAGGTAGGAAAGCAGTTTTTCCCCGGTCAGGGCGACCAGGACCACCACCAGGACGATGGGGGAGGCGGAAAGATCCCGGAGCCGGGAAAAGTAATCAAAAACGACAAAGAGAGAAAAAAACGGAATCGCGGAAGGATAAAGGAAGCGCTGGACCTTGTGCTCCCAGAAGCCTCCCTTGGTCATTATTGTTCCCGGAAGAGAAAGAGGATCTCGTTTTCCTTGAGCATCCCCAGATCCTGGCGGGCGAGCCGCTCGATATAGGCCGGATCGGTTTTCAAATGCCCGATTTCCTGGCGGAGCCGGACATTGTCCGTTTCGATGGTGGCGATTTTCTGCTGGAGGTCGAAAAGCTCGAGCTTGAGCCGGTGCAGATGGAAAAAACCCTGGTCTCCGAGGATCCCGTAGATGACCACGACCAGGCAGGCCAAAAAGAGGAGATAGAAAACCCTTTTGTATTTGGTTAGAGACTGGCGAAGACTGGTTAACGGCACTTTTTCTCTGAATTTTGGTGGAGGATAAGGGATTTGAACCCTCGACCCCTGCGTTGCGGACGCAGTGCTCTCCCGCTGAGCTAATCCCCCGCTTGCTAACGGTGAGCAAACCCACCGAAGCTTACTCTCAGTTTAAAATCATTCGGCGACGAGGTCAAGGCGAAGATTACAGAGCGACCGCCGCCGGCGGCTTGCCCGGCTTGCCCGAGGGCCCGCCCAGGGAGCCGCCAGCTCGGCTGGCCCCGAGGCTCGCCCAGGGTGTCGGCCAGGGACCGCGGACCGCAGCTCCAGACAAGAGGCAAGAGGTGTAAGGGCAGAAGCAGTAACGACCACAGGCCGCTGACCGCGGAAAAAGCGAGTCATAGGGGAAAGGGCAGGGGGCAGGCCCAGACTTCGCCCGGCTTAAGCAGAGCAGAGGGCATGGAGCATAGCCTCCGGCCCGTATGGGCCTACGGCCCGGAGGGAGCAAAGGGAAAATAGCAACGAGTAAAGGGCTTCCTCCTTCGCCAACCTGTCCGACATAGCTTTAGCGAAGTCGGAGGCTTCGTCGGACAGGTCGTCGGGTTCGCAGAGCTCGTAAGCAGTAGGAAGTAGGAAGTTCAAAGGTTAAAGCTCAAAGGTCAAAGGTTAAGGGTTAAAGGGTAAGCAGTACACACTCTCCTTGTCATTCTGAGCCCTGAGCTTTGCAAGGGGCGAAGAATCTCGCTTTTCTCCCGTCTACCGTCTTTTCCCTTCACCTTTTTTGTTAGCCTTTTTTTCTTTTTGGGGGGTTGGTCTCGCTCCCCAAACCAATGTGCGCGATCACGTAATCCGGGGCGGCGGACCCGCAGGGTCTCGCCTTGGTTGGATCCAGTTATCAGGAGTCATCGAGTTTGTCGGTATCCGGGTACAAAGAGGTTTGTGTCGCGAGGACCAACTGATGTTGCCCTCGAAAAATGGACACATGACTAAGCACATTTTGCCATCGCCGATGATTCATACTCAAAAGGTGAAACGTAATCGAGTGTAGCATGGAGCCGTCGGGAATTATAGAAAGATTCAATATACTCGAACAA
>JAPLJL010000195.1 GCA_026388615.1 Pseudomonadota bacterium
GCCCGCCCTTCTGTGTCACGGTGGTGGCTGAGCCGGGCGAGTTCGCCCTGATGAACACGCCCGAATCCAAACCGGGCTACCTGGCCCTGGTCCCGCCCGATTCGAAATGGACAAACGAGGTCCCGGCGCGGATCCTTCTCGAACTGCCCCGCTACCGCCCCGCCCTCCACGCGGACCGGATCACCTGCCCGGTCCTGGTCGTCTACGCCGAGATGGATTCCCTGATTTATTTCAAGGACATCGAGCGGGCCGTAGCCCGGATCCCGAAGGTCCAGACCGTCAAGCTCCCGGTCAACCATTTCGCCGTATATGTCGGCAAACACTTCGAGCAGGTCAGCGAAATCGAGGGCGCTTTCCTGAAAGAATGCCTGGGCTAAATAATTCCCATGAGAACCCGGTTAAATTTCGTTATAATTACAAAGAAGATATTTTGAGCCGCCAAACTTTTACTTGGAAAAATATTTTAGATTAATTATGCGGACAAGAAATACCTATAAACTTTCCGCCGAAGCCAGAAAAGAAAGGCTGGACGCGGAGCTCGGACGCTTCTCGCGAATCCTCGCCGGCCGCCAGGATATTGAGAAGGTGATCGTTTTCGGTTCGGTAGCGAGGGGAAAAGTCGGGAGGCAAAGCGATCTGGACCTGATCATCGTCCAGAAAACCGAAAAGAGGTTTTTGGACAGATTAGATGAAATGTACCGGTTGCTGGTTCCGGAGGTTGCCTGCGATATCCTGGTTTATACCCCGGAGGAGTTCAACCAGTTGAAAGAAACCAGCCGTTTTGTCGGAACGGCGGTGAAGGAGGGAATCGCCATCCATGCAGTTTGATCCGAAAAAAGAAGGCAAACGCTGGTACGACCAGGCCGTCCGTGACATTGATGACGCCCGCTATAATCTTGCCGGCGGACGCCACAACCTTGCCTGTTTTGTCGCCCAGCAGGCCGCGGAAAAATCCTTAAAAGCGTTCTTGATTACCAGGGGTGAAGAAGAGCCCTGGGGTCATTCGGTGGCTGAGCTTTGCCGGAGCGCGGCCCAGATAGATCCAACGTTTACCGAACTCCAACCCCGGGTGGCGCCTTTGGATAAATATTACATTCCCACTCGTTATCCCAACGGGCTTCCCGGCGGGATCCCGTCCGAGGCATTTTCCCGGGATGACGCCCTTTCCGCAATAGGGCTCGCGGATTCCCTGATCCAGCAAATCGGCAACAAACTTTCCCCGAAGTAATCCTTCTCCCAGGGTAACCGCCAACAAGCAGGCAAGCGAAATCGAGGAAAATTCCTGCAGGCAAAAAACCAACCAACAACTTATCTTTTGAGGGAAATTTCCTCGGCTACGGTTTTCCCGAATTGCGCCCGGACCCGGGAGAAGTCCTCGGGTCGCCGGTGCGGTTTGACCGCCCCCAACCCGGCTAAAAGGCGTGAGGAAAACGGTTTGATCCTGACTGTATCCCCTCGATTAGGTTTTGAAGCTTTGTTCCCTCTTTTTACTTCATCTTTACTTTTCCGCATTCTTCCCCTCATTCGGTTTTTTCAAATCAGATAAAAAATTCAGCATTCGCTTTTGAGGTCTTCCTCACGCATCTTGTTAGCAACGAACTCGGCCCGCGACTTACCATTAATCTTCAGATTCTTGGCTCGGCACCAGGCTTCAAGTTCCGCTATCTCCACCATAATCTTCTTCACCGTAACGCCGGCAGCACTCATTTTGGCCACAGACTGTTCGGCATTCGCCAGCCACTCCTCGTAAGTATCCTCAAGGTCATCCCGGTCAACGGAAATCTCTTTGAGCTTGTTCCACTGCTCCGGTAAATACCATGCACCCCCAATTGTCATAGTTTTCTCCATTTTTTTCTCCTCGCGCCGGTCGTCCTTTTTTTGTTTCTGAAGGCGGGCCCGATCCTCGATCGAGAGCACGACATCCGGCTTCTCCTTGTTAAAACGCCTCAAGTACAGACTCTCGATATATTCCGGTAACGGCGTTTTCCACCGTTCCTGATCTGAATTGTCCAGTTTTCCAAACTTCTTAGGATTCATGCCAAGCTCGCGGGCCATCTGGACTTGCGCGTGAGTGAGACGATGCCTTATCCTCGCGTCAATCCACGATTGAAGTTTATCATTCATCCCAGCCTTTCGGGCCATCTTCCGGCTATTTTCTTTCAAAGAAGCCATGATCGCATCTCAATCAATCAATAAAAATCGTCCGTCTTTTCAAACTCGCGGAGGGCATCCTCGTCATATTCGATAACTACTTTATCTTCTGCTTCCCGTAATCCCAGAGGCGATTCGTCGCGGGCGTAGCCGATCGCTCGATAGCCGCGTAGACGCCTCTCGAACATCCGGAGAAGCATCGGCACTTCCCGGTCCACATAGTCGTAAATTCGAACCTCGGTTTTTCCAGGATGCAAGCGGTGGAGGCGGCCGGTGTATTGAACCAGTGTTCCTTTCCACGAAACCGGCATCGCCAGGAAAAGTGTGTCCAACCTGGCGTCATCAAACCCTTCACCGATGTACCGGCCAGTGGCCAGCACCATGCGTTCCTCATTGTCCGGGATCGCCGCCAGCCGGGCCAGGACTTCGCGCCTGTCCTTAATCCCCATTCCTCCCCGGAGAACAATCAGATTCCGGGCAAAGTTTTTCAGACGGCCGGCGAAATATTCCAGATGATCCCGGCGTTCCGTGAGCAGGATGGGCGACCGACCCTCTTCGAGGGCGCTAAGCACGTCGTCAAAAATAAGCCGGTTTCGTCTTTCGTCAACCGCCAGCGCCGCGTAAATCTCCTGGATGCTCTCGTTCAGCTTGCTTTCACCTTTTCCAAAACCTGTCTCGCGGACAATCAAGCGATGATCGAAGGGGCGTTTCGCGGATTGGCTCTTGGGATCCACGGCAAACCGGACCGGGCCAAGCTGCATCCGGGTAATAGGTTGGTGTCCGTCGCGCCGCTGGGGGGTCGCGGTGAGGCCGGTAATGAATCGCGCCTTTACTTCCGAAAGCACGCGCTCAAAAGAAAAAGCGGGGATATGATGGCATTCGTCCACAATCACATGCCCATAACCCGCCACGATATCATCCACTTGCCCCTTTCGAACCAAGCTTTGAATCATCGCCACATCGAGGTGACCGTTTGGCTTGTGTTTGCCCCCGCCGATCTGACCGATTGCGCCCGGCTCTATCCCCAGGAAAAGGGAAAGCTGGGCCAGCCATTGGTCGAGAAGAGGACGGCGATGTACCAAAATGAGGGTATCCCGGCTCCGGGCCGCTACGAGGTAGGTTCCGACCACGGTTTTGCCAATCCCCGGAGGAGCGACGAAGATACCGGTTTCATGGGTGAGCAATGCTCGGACAGCCTGTTCCTGAACGGGGGTTAGGACTCCTTGAAAACTGAGATCGAGGACTTCACCCTCCGCTCGTTGATCCTCAATGATCAAGTCGATTTCATACTCGCGCAATAAGGCCTCGGTCTCGCTCAAGCAACCCCTCGGGAGAGAAATATGCCCGGTCATTTCCTCGGCGCAGGCGATAACCCTGGGTGTCAAAGCAGTGGATAATCGCATGCTCTGTTTTTTATAGAATTCCGGATTTTGAAA
>JAPLJL010000085.1 GCA_026388615.1 Pseudomonadota bacterium
GTGGATCCTCATGCAGGACAAAAAACTCCTCGTATTCCCCGTCCTCTCCGGCATCGTCACGCTGCTGGTTTATGTAAGCCTGGTGGTTGTCGTCGCCACCCTGAGCGGGTTCATTTACGGGACGTTTTGAAATGTAGGGGCTCCATTCATGGAGCCCGGAAAAGGGTTCGATAAATCGAACCCCTACAGAAAACCAACGTCAAAATAAGGAGGAAGAAATGAAAATAAAAATTTTAGGCCCCGGCTGCATGAACTGCGAAAAGCTCTACGAGACCACCAAGAGCGCCGTCGCCGAGCTTAAACTTGACGCCGAACTGGAAAAGGTCAGCGACCTCCGCGAAATCCAGAAATATATCATGATGACTCCGGGGTTGGTCGTGGACGAAAAAGTGCTCCACCAGGGCAAACCTCTGCCGGACAAGGAAAAGGTCAAGAAACTGCTCCAGGCTAAATAGCTCTTTTCGTATACACTCTTAGACAAGGAGCAAATCAAGCATGAAGATAAAAACAATTGTGACGGTGGTTCTGCTTGTCTTCGTGGCCGGAAGCTTGGGCTGGCTCATTTTCAAAACAGGCCCGAGCAAAAAAACGGAAGCGGCGGCCAATCCTTACGCAACCGGGGCGACCGCCCCTTCCATCCCGAAGGCAAAACCGACCGGCAGCGGTAACCCCAGCGTTTCCCCCCGGCCTGATCGGGTCATCGTTTATTATTTCCATAACACCTTTCGATGCCCCACCTGCCACAAAATCGAAAATTACACCAAGGAAGCGGTGGAGTCGGGTTTCTCCCAGGCGTTACGCGACGGTCGCGTTGAATTTCAGGTGCTCAATATTGATGAGCCGGCCAATTCTCATTTCATCCAGGATTATCAACTTAACACCAAGTCCGTGGTGGTCGTGGATATCAAAAATGGAAAGCAAGTGCGGTGGGGCAATCTGACCAAAGTCTGGGAGCTGGTCGGGAACCAACAACTCTTCATTAAATACATTCAGGATGGAGTAAACCTTTATCTTCAGGGGAAGTAATCGTGTTCTGGTTGGGCGCGTTATCCGCTTTCTGGCTGGGGTTGCTGACCGCGATCAGTCCTTGCCCGCTGGCCACCAATATCGCGGCGATTTCGTTCATCGGCCGGAAAATGAGCAGCCCGCGTCGGGCTTTCTATTCCGGCGCGGCTTACACCCTCGGCCGGTCACTAACCTATATCGTCATCGCGGCCGTCCTGGTCTTCGGCCTCACCGCGGTTCCCCAAGCGTCCTGGTTTTTGCAGAAATACATGAATCAATTCCTGGGCCCCCTGCTGATAATCGTGGGCATGTTCCTATTGGAATTGATCCCGCTCGATTTCCCGGCCCTGGTGAGCAATAAACGAATGGAAAAACAGGCGGAACAATCCGGGCTGATAAGTTCGGGGCTCCTGGGTATCATGTTCGCTCTGTCTTTCTGCCCCGTTTCCGCCGCCCTTTTTTTCGGGAGCCTGGTTCCTCTTTCCGTGAAGCATGAGTCATTCCTCCTCATGCCCATGCTCTACGGGATCGGGACGGGACTGCCGGTCCTGGCTTTCGCCCTGGCCATTGCCCTGGGGGCAAAATCCCTGACCCAGGCGTTCAATCGTCTCGGCCGCGTGGAATTATGGGTCCGGCGGGGAACCGGCGTGATTTTCATCCTCATCGGGATATATTTTTGCTTGCGGTTTATTTTCGTTCTTTTTTAGCAGGGATAAATGAAAACCTGCCTGGAAGAGAGATGGATCGGGTGAAGATTTTATTTCTATGTTCGGGCAACTCCTGCCGGAGCTAAATGGCGGAGGGCTGGGTGAAGCATCTTAAGGGCGCAATCTTGGATGCGTTCTCCGCCGGGACCGAGGCGCGCGGACTTGATCCGAGGGCCGTGAGGGTCATGGCCGAAGCGGGCGTGGACATTTCGGGGCAACGCTCTAAAACTATTAACGAATTCCAGGGGGCGTCATTCGATTATGTCGTCACTGTCTGCGCGGACTCTGGGGAATCCTGCCCGATTTTCCCCGGAAAAGCGAAAGCCATTCACCAAGGTTTTGATGACCCCCCCAAGTTGGCCGAGGGTGCCCGAACCGAGGAGGAGGCTTTGCGCCACTACCGGCGGGTGCGGGACAAGATCAAAAGCTTCGTGGAGACCCTGCCGGAAGCGCTGGCCGAGTAAAAATAAGGAGGAAAAAACCATGAACGATTGCTGCCAAGGGTCGAACATCCTGATTTATTCCTGCTCCGGAGGTTCAGATGTGGGCGAGATCGCTGACCGGACCGCGCGGAAACTGGGGCAGGAAGGTTTCGGCAAAATGACTTGCCTGGCTGCGATCGGCGCCCATCTGCCCAAATTCCTGGAAGCCGCCAAGGGAACGGATAAGAACATCACCATTGACGGTTGCCCGGTTGCCTGTGCCAGGAAAAATCTCGAGCACATCGGCATAAAGCCGCTATCCTTCATCCTCACGGAGCTAGGCCTGGTCAAGGGCCAGACCCCGGTTTCGGAAAAAATCGTTGTGGAAATGGCCGAAAAGATAATTTCCAAGGTTACCGCCCCTGGCGGGCAGGGAGCGGGCACCTGCGGCTGTTCCTGCTGTTAGATATAATTGCCTCATTTTATCGTCATTGCGAGGAGGTTTTTCGACGAAGCAATCCCGAGATTAAGCGGCGAAAAAAACAGATCGCCACGCCCAGAGGGCTCTCGATGACAGGTTTTTTCATCAGGGCTTGCAATAACAGGTCTCTTTATTGGGATTAATTTGTATCAAGGAGATTCATTATGACCCAGGTAAAAAAACTCTCATTCCTGGACCGCTTCCTGACGCTCTGGATCTTCCTGGCCATGGGGATCGGAATCGGGATCGGTTACTTCGCCCCTGCAGTGACCCGCTTCATCACCAGCCTGCAGGTGGGCACCACTTCCATCCCGATCGCCATCGGCCTGATCCTGATGATGTACCCGCCGCTCTCCAAGGTTAAATACGAGGAGATGGGAAAGGTTCTAAAACACAAGCGGCTCCTGCTTATATCTCTGCTCCAGAACTGGGTCATCGGCCCCCTGCTGATGTTCGCCCTGGCCATTATCTTTTTACGCGATTATCCCGAGTACATGATCGGGGTTATCCTGGTGGGGCTCGCCCGCTGTATCGCCATGGTGATCGTGTGGAACGAGCTCGCCGACGGCGACCGTGAGCTGGCGGTCGGGCTGGTGGCCTTC
>JAPLJL010000285.1 GCA_026388615.1 Pseudomonadota bacterium
GGATTTTTTCGGGTTTATTGAATTTATTGGGTTTATCGAAGCCCGGCTTCCTGCCCGTAGGGGCCTACAGCCCGGAGGGAGGGAAGGTTCTCGCGACTATCGAGTCTATCGTGTCATCGGGTTCATTGTGTCCATTGTGTCGAATCATTCAATCTTTTTCTTTGACGCTACGAACCCTACGGACTCTATGAACTCAATAAACTGTTTTTTATTTTGACACTACGGACACAATGGACTCTATGGACACTACGAACGCTTTTTATGGAGGAGCGAAACCTTCCCCCCAAAACAGAAAAAGTAGCTACAGCGAGATTCTTCGCGGAGTTTATGCTGAGCGAAGCGAATGTGCTCAGAATGACAAATCGGATGCTATGACGATTTATAATCGTATCATTATGAAAACAATCCGTAATCATTATTTCCTTCTGCTTTTGCTGGTTTCCCTGCCGGGGCTGGTTGCCTGCGGGTCCAATCCCACCCCCCCCGCAGGGGAAGTCGCGTCGACCCGGGAAATCGGGCCGGTTACATTCCAGGACGCAATCCGGGGACGGGACGGGGGCTTCAGCGCCCGCTTCGGCGGGAAATCGGTCTGGGTCTTCGGCGACACCGCCCTGGAATCCGCCGCCGCGGACGGGGCCACCTGGCGGTCGAGCACCTGGTGCCGGTCGACAGATTCCGACGCGAGCGACGGCCTCGACTGCCGGGATGAGCCGCTGGACGCCCAGGGGGCGCCGGAGGAATTCCTGCCCTTCACCAGCGCCGAGCTTTCCTACAACCAGGCGCATTTCCGGACCGATATCCCGGAAGCGGACCAGGCGCGCTGGGCCTTATGGCCGGGACCGGTGGTGGTGGACCCGGATTCGGGAAAAGCCCTGGTGTTCTACAGCAAGGTCTTCGCCCGGCCGGGGGCCTGGAACTTCGAGATGGTCGGCTATTCCTTCGCCACTTGGGCAAGCCCGGACACGGCCCCGGTCCGCCCGGAGGTCAATCCCGGGGCGGACGAGCCCACCCTCCTGTTCCCGGAGGGAGCGACGCAGGTCGGGTCAGGCGCCCTGATCCACAACGGGTATGTTTATGTATACGGATGCCGGTCGGAATGGCTCTCCTGGCCCAATTTTCTCGGACGAGTGAGATTTTCCGAAGCGCTCAACCGGGAGGCGTGGGAATTCTACCAGGGCGCGGATACCTGGAACGACAACCTGGAAACCGCGGTCACGGTCCTGGAAGCCGCCACGATGATCACGGTGCACTGGAACGATTACCTGAAGAAATTCCTGGTCATCTACAGCACCCCCCTGGTCAACACCCTCTCCTTCCGCACTTCCGACCGCCCGGAGGGGCCCTGGTCGGACGCCCGGGAATTTCACCAGGGCCTGGCGCCGCTCGACCGCGAACAGTGGGATTACTCCGGCCTCGCCCACCCCGAGTTCGCCCGGGAAAACGGGCGGATCGAATACGTGAGCTACTACCGGCCCACCGAGTTTTTAAAGGGCGAAATCCGTTTGGTGGAAGTAAAGTTTAAATAAAAAGGTCGCAGGAAATTTACGATTGACGAATGACGATTGACGAATGAAAAGTCACGTAATAAGGAAAAGTTGGAAACTGATAGTATTTATAAATCTACAATCGTCAAATTTGTCCGGTTTTCACTCGTAAATCGTCAATCCCTGGCCGACACGAGCTGTTGGCTCGGGCAGGCTACAATCGTCAATTGACTGGCCCTATGCCCTCTGCTTTTTTACCCATGACCTATCACCCATGACCCATGACCTTACTTGAATAGTTTGAGATATTCTCCATAGCCCTCTTTTTCCAAGTCTTCCTTGGGGATGAATTTCAACGCAGCGGAATTCAGGCAGAACCGGAGGCCGGTCGGCGCGGGGCCGTCCGGGAAAACATGCCCGAGGTGGGAATCGCCGTGCCTGCTCTTAACCTCGGTGCGGTTCATTAAATGGCTTTTGTCCTCTTTCTCCACGACATTACCCGGCTCCAGAGGCCGGGTGAAGCTGGGCCAGCCGGTACCGGAATCGAACTTGTCCCGCGAGCTGAAAAGCGGCTCTCCGGAAACCGCGTCCACGTAAATCCCTTCCCGGTGGTTATCCCAATATTCATTATGGAAGGCGGGCTCGGTCCCGCACTGCTGCGTGACTTCGTATTGCAGAGGGGTCAGTTTCTTTTTCAGAGTTGAATCGTCCGGTTTCCGGTATTCCCCGCCCGGCGCGGGCTGGGCCCGGCCCTCTCCGCCCTCCCAGGTTTTCTGCAGAAACCGGTCGCGCCCCGAACCGCTCCGGTATACTTTGTATCTCTGCGGGCTCTTTTGGGAGTAATCCTGGTGATAGCCCTCGGCCTCGTAGAACTTCGCGGCCGGCAAAATCTCCGTGACGATCGGCTTCGGGAAACGCCCGGATTTCTCCAGGTCGGCCCGGGATTTCTCCGCGATCCGTTTCTGCTCACCGTCATGGTAGAAAATCGCGCTCCGGTAGTGCGCCCCCCGGTCCACGAACTGGCCCCCGGAGTCGGTCGGATCAATGTGCTTCCAGAAAACATCGAGCAGCTGCTCGTAAGAGATTTTGGCGGGATCGTAAAAGACCTGGACCGCCTCCACGTGCCCGCCCGAGGCGTAATCCTCGTAGGTGGGATTCTCGGAAAAACCCCCGGTATACCCGGAGACGGCCCGGACCACGCCCGGGACCTTCTCGATTGCCTCGGCCACCT
>JAPLJL010000419.1 GCA_026388615.1 Pseudomonadota bacterium
ATTTACGAACCCAAGGGGAAAACCGCCTTTGTTTCCTTCGGCTATCCGGGCATCGTGGGGGTTTTAACGGGAATGAACTCCTATGGAGTGATGGCGGCGATCCACGTGGACCTTTCCACCGAACTCTCCCTGGACGGGGTGGATATTCTCTTCGGGCTTCGCCGGGTAATGGAGGAAGCCAAAAACCTGGCCGAGGCCGAGCAGATCCTGATCAACCTGCCCCGTTCCACCGGCGGCAACGTCGTCCTCGCCAGCGCCAGTGACGTTAACGCCTCGGTTTTCGAATTTTCCGCCCTCCATTACGCCCTTCGCCGCCCGGGAAACGGAATAATCTGGGAAACCAACAATTACCAGGATCCCGTAATGCAGACCTATGAGTCGGCTTTTGTGGCCGGATCGCCCTGGCGCTACCAGCGTCTGGGTGACCTCCTCAATCTAAATTACGGGCAGCTTAATCCGGACAAGGCAGTGACCATGCTCAGGGACACCTATGATCTCCAAACCCAGACCATCCTCCCTATCCGGGCGGAGAATGGCGGCACCCTGGGCAATAACAGCAACATGTATTCGGTGGTCTTCCTGCCCCAGGACCTCCGCTTCTGGGCCGCCATGGGCCCCACCCCCGGGTTGACCAACGCTTATATCGGTTTCGACCTCCGGAAGGAAACCGATCCCAGTTATAAGCCGGCCACTCCGATTTCAAATTACCCGGCAGAATAGGAATCAATCCTTTCTTGTGACCACCTTCTTTGGATTTTTAATCGGAATTGATAAGTATGTATTCATATATTAAAATACATATTCAGGATTAAAAGGAGGTGAATTATGAAAGCAGTAGTAGCGGATAGAGGACAGGTAACCATTCCCAAGCCGCTCCGGGAACGCCTGGGAATCCTCCCGGGAACGGTGCTTGAATTCCGGGAAGAATCTAACCGCCTGGTGGCCGAGAAAACCGAAGTCAAAAGCACCCTTGACCGCGCCTACGGGCGATTTGGCACCAACCGGAGGACCGACGACCTCATCCGGTCTCTCCGGGGCAAATCATGATTACCGCTTTAGATTCGAATGTCCTCATCGATATTCTGGAACCTGATCCGGAACATGGCCCCGCTTCGCGCGAGGCCTTGCGCCGGTGTTTGCAGGAAGGTTCTGTCATCGCCTGCGAGGTGGTCTGGGCCGAAGTGGCGACCGTTTTCGGCCCGGCTCAGAATGAACTGGTCGCCGCTCTCCGCGAAATCGGGATTGTCTATTCTCCCCTGAACGAAAAAGCCGCTTTAAAAGCGGCCGAGTGTTGGTTTCGTTATCGAAAGAAAATCCGCTCAACCGAGCGCATTGTTGCCGATTTCCTTATCGGCGGTCATGCCTTGGTCCAGGCCGACCGCCTCCTCACCCGGGACCGGGGATTTTACCGGGAATATTTCAAACCCCTCTCCCTGGTTGATCCCCATCGGCTTTGAAACCAAAATAATCCACTCCCTTTTCTTACCGTCCTGTCATCCCCGTGAAGTTTGTCCTTGAATTGTGTAATCGCTTCTGGGCCGCCATGGGCCTTACCCCCGGCCTGGCCAACGCCTACGTCGGGATCGATCTCCGGAAGGAGA
>JAPLJL010000296.1 GCA_026388615.1 Pseudomonadota bacterium
GACGGCGCCACCGAATGACTCTGGGAATAAAAATCCAGCGAGGATCCGGCCAGGAGCGCGTCATAGGAGTAATTCAGTCGGGCGAGATATTTTTTCCCTTCGTAAGAAGTGGAAAAGCCGAAGGTGTTGTCCAGCATGTCATATTCCCGCGGGTTGAAATCCTTCTGGCCCAGGTCGAAATTTAATCCCTGATAATAAGTATAACTCAAAGCACTTTTGACCCGTTCGGAGAACGTATGGGAAACCTCCCCATAACCCAGGAAGATCTGGCGGATGCCCCACTGGTGGGAAACCGACCCGGGCAGCTCGGAATCACGGGGAGACAAGACCAGGTTGGAATCATACTGGGGTCCCGTCGAAAGCTTGATCCGCCAGAACCGGGGTTTCCCCTGCTGCTCCGGAGCGGCTTCCGCCAGGTCAAACTCCTTCTGCGCGTCCTCCTTGTTCCCAAGCTTGAGCAGGGCCAGCCCGAGGGAAAGATGAAATTCCGGGTTGGCGGGAGATTTTTCCAGAAGCCGGCGGAAAATCTGGGCGGATTTCTCGAAATCCCCGACCTGGTAACAGGCCTGCCCCAGGTAGGTCAGCGCCTGCTCGGAATCCGGCGCCATTTCCAAAGCCTTCTCAAAGTCTGACTTGGCCTGGGCCCAATCGCCTTTCTCCGAATTCATTACCCCCCGGGTAATCATGATTTCCGCCGTTTCCCGCGGCTCGGCCGCGAAGGCCGGGCGCGGAGCCAGCCAGCTCCCGAGAATCAGGAATAAAATCAGGCCCAGATACCCACCGGGCCGGGTCCACTCGGGTAATAAATTTCCTGCCTTCATCTTTCCCGTCCTTTTCCAGATTAAATAAAACAAAAATTTGTGTATTACAACTAATTACCAATCCTTTAAATGGAATGTATATATTATAACTATTAAACACTTAATAACAAAATTAATGCAACCCCAAAACTGGGGGAAAAACAAACAAAAATATAGTTCATTAGGTTGCCAAATTAACTAAGTATGGGTTAACTTTTCTCCATGAAAAATAATTCGAATATCATCGCGATGGTAGGCAAGGGCGGGGTCGGAAAAACCGCCCTTTCCGCCTCCCTGGGCCGGGCCCTGATTATGAAAAAGCAAAAGCCTCTCCTGATCGATGCCGATCCCGCCCAGGGACTCACCTACCTGATGGGCCTGGAACCGGATCACAAAACCATCGGCCTGGTCCGCGACGAAATCATCGAAAAGGCCCGGTCCCGGGGCAAAGACGCCAAGGAGGAAATCGCGGCGATGTTCGACTACTTGGTCACCGAAGCCTTGATCGAAAAAGGAGAGTTTAGCTTTCTGGCCATGGGCCGGAGCCAGTCCAAGGGCTGTTTCTGCCCTCTTAACAACCTGCTCCGCCAGGCGATCGAATCCCTTTCCCGGAATTTCCCTTATGTCCTCATTGACGCCGAGGCCGGAATCGAGCAGATCAACCGGGAGGTGGTCCGGAGCGTCAGCCACCTGATTATCCTGATCGATCTCTCCCTGCGCAGCATCGCGGTGGCGGAACAGATCCAGGAAACCATAAAACGTCTCTGGATTGATTGCCGCCTGGGCGTGGTGGCCAACCGGTCCGCCGGGGATGCGCGCCAGATCCAAACCTCCCTGGAATCCCGGGGAATTGAACTCTGGGGGATCATCCCCGAAGACCCGGTCCTGCGGGGAAATGATTTACAGGGGAAAACCATTTTTGACCTTCCGGCAAATTCGGCTATGCTAATGGCAGCTCAAAAAATCGCCGAAAAAATCAGTTAATGAATTGCCGGTTTTCCAATTTTAAGTTTTTGGTTTGATATTTTTTATATGATTGTTTGGTAATTGCCCCTCTGGGGTACTCGTCCTGAGATCCCATCGGGGTCGAAGGAGAATTTGGTAATTGGTTATTAAATAAACGAGGGCGGCTATGAAAAATAAACAGGAAATCCTGGAGATCTTCGGCCAAGTCATCTCCGGTCCGATGAATCATTATGTTTCCGAATGGAAGAAATCGGGGAAAAAGGTGGTGGGTTATTACTGCTCCTACATTCCGGAGGAGCTTTTCACCTCCATCGGCGTTCTGCCCTACCGGATTCGCGGCGCCGGCAGCAAGGATTCCTCCGTGGCGGACGCTTATCTCTCCGCCCGGCTCTGCACCTTTGTCCGTCATAGCCTCGCCCTGGCGCTTTCCGGCAAACTCGATTTCCTGGACGGCGTGGTTTCGATGAACTCCTGCGATCACATCCGCCGGGGTTTTGATCTCTGGAAACACAAGGTTAAACCCGGGTTTTCCTATTTTATCTCGGTTCCCAGAGTCCAGGACGACCGCGTGCTCTTCTGGTTCGAGGAGGAAATGGAAGGCCTGAAAAAGGCGGTGGAGGATCATTTCGGGAAAAAGGTCACCCCGGAAGGGTTAAAATCCGCCATTACCCTTCATAACCGGGCCCGGATCCTGCTCAAGGAAGTGCTGGACCTCCGGAAATCGGTTCCCTCCCCTCTTTCGGGATCCGAAGCCCTGACCGCGGCGGTGGCCGCCCAGCTCATCCCGGAACCGGACCTGATTCCCCTTCTGGAGGATTTTCTCGCCGACCTGAAAAAATCCGGCGGCGGCCAGCCCGCCCGCGCCCGTCTGGTGGTGGCCGGCGGGGAACTGGACGAGCCGCAATTCATCCGGAATATCGAGGAACAGGGCGGGCAGGTGGTGGCGGATGATGTCTGCTTCGCCATCCGCTCCTTCTGGGACCTGGTCCCCGAAAACGGCGATCCCTGGAAAAATCTTCTTCACCGATATCTCTTTCACGTCCCCTGCGCGCGGATGGTGGGTTCCCTGGACAATCGA
>JAPLJL010000326.1 GCA_026388615.1 Pseudomonadota bacterium
CGAGTTTCTTTGATCCGGTTTCCAATCCCATTCCGGACCAGGGTTATGGAGTTTACGCCTATTCCCCCCTGGGAAACAGCTGGGTTGACATCAGCACTGATCTTTCCGAAACCCGGGTTTTGGATCTTCGATCGAAAACGGGGACGAGCCAGGTCTATGTATTTGCGGCCACCACAGCCGGTATTTATCGTTATGACGGGCATTCCTGGCAAGAAGCGAGTTCGGGCATCCCGCACAAATACCGGCGGATTTTCTCACTGGGGCTCGATTCCCAGGGAAAGATCTGGACCGGATCTGGTGCAGGCCTCGATGGTTCCGGGGTCCGAAGCCCGCTGTATTCTTCCAGCGATGACGCGCAAAGCTGGTACCCGAGCGGAAATACCGATTTGATCCGTGTCTATGATCTTGCTTCCGGGGGAGACAAGCTTCTCGCTAGTGTCTTTAGATACAACAAGAGTGAGTTTTCATCTTACAATACGATAATTCAATCGTTGGACGGGGGAACCTCTTGGAAAGACGAAAACTTCTTCGGTCATATGAGCAGCCCTTCCCGGGTAATCGCTTTTGACCAGACCAATTCCCTAAAGATATATGTCGGCGTGGATAATAAGGGGATATTCCGGACCGTGGACGGCGGGACCACCTGGCTTTTGCCGATCCTCATCGGCACCACCAACTCTTATCCCCGGGCCATTCTCCCCATCGCGTACCCGGATTATCCGGGCACGGTTCTGGTGGGCCTGACCGAGAAGGGAATCTGGAGATCCCGGGACGGCGGGGCTACTTTTACCGCCCAGAACCAGGGGTTGCCGGATGGGGTGGCGATCCGGTCCATCGCGGTCGACCCCAACAACCTGGATCGTATATATGTCGGCACCGAGTATCACGGGGTCTACCGGACGAAAATTCAATAAATAGTTTAAAATAAGAGTTCACAGGTCCAAGGGTTCAAGCGAGTAAATAATAGAAAAGTATTCCGGTTTTTCACTACTTTTTTCCCGTGATCTTATTGAGTTAATTTATTCCCGTCATTCCGCACTTGATGCGGAATCCAGTTATTTTTTCTGGATCCCCGCTTTCGCGGGGATGACAGATGAAGGGGTTGATTCCCACTGGAGTTTATCCCGCACTCTGATGCGGGATGGGAATGACAAGCGGGAAGAATGGGATCCTGCTGAGGCTAATCCCTGGTAAAGCTTCAGAATTGATGACCTAAGATATTTTTATGGATTGGCATAACGACATCACCGATGTCCCGGGGATAAAGGTCGGGCACTTTACCGACCGGGAAAACCGGACCGGACTGACCGTGATTCTTACCGAATCCGGGGCGGTGGCCGGGGCCGATCTTGGGGGAGGGGCGACCGGAACCCGCCAGTTTGACGCGGTTTCCGGTTTTCACCTGGTTACCGAGATCCAGGCGGTGCTCCTGACCGGGGGCAGCGCCTTCGGGCTGGACGCGGCGGGCGGGGTGATGAGATTCCTGGAGGAGAAGGGCCAGGGGCTTCTCCTCTACCAGACCTACATTCCCACCGTTCCCACGGCGGTCATTTTCGATCTGTTTCTTTCCCTCCGGAGACCCGACGCGGACATGGCCTACCGGGCCTGCCAGGCGGCAAAGTCGGGGCCGGTGGAAGAGGGGAGCGTGGGAGTGGGGACCGGGGCGGTAGTGGGCAAGATTTCCGGGGCTCCCTTCGGAATGAAGGGAGGAGTTGGAACCGCGAGTTTTTCCCCGGCCCCCGGGTTGGTGATCGGGGCCCTGGCCGTGGTGAATGCCTACGGGGATGTGGTCGAAAATGACGGAAAAATCCTGGCGGGAGCCCGGACCACCCGGGAAGGAAAGGAATTTGTGCAAATGGGGCAGAGGCTGATGCACGGGGAAAAGGGAAAAGACGCCCGGGGTGAATGCACCACCCTGGGGGTAATCGCTACCAACGCCCGGCTGGACCGGATGCAGGCGATCAAGGTGGCGCAGATGGCCCAGGACGGGATCTCCCGGGCGATCTCCCCGGCGCACACCCTTTACGACGGCGACCTGGTTATCTGCCTTTCGGCCGGCGCCGAGTCCGCCGATCTCAACGCCCTGGGGCATACCGCCTCCGTCCTGCTGGCGGACGCCATTCGCCGGGGGATAAAAGCCGCCGATGGTTTTGGCATAATTCCCGCTTGGCGGGATCTTATGGGTTGAAAAATATCCTTACGAAGGGAGGAACGATGAAAGACGTCAAAGGCAAAATCGTGGTGATCACCGGGGGGGCGATGGGGATGGGGCGCCTGTTGTCCATCAAGTTCGCCCAGGACGGGGCGCGGCTGGTCCTGATCGATGTGAACAAGGAAGCCCTGGACAAAACCGCCGCCGAGTTCAAGAAGATGGGAACTGAGGTGCACACATACATCTGCGACATCACCGATCGGAAGAAGGTCTATGAAATGGCCGCCGATATTCACAAGAAAATCGGCAAGATCGATATCCTGGTCAACAACGCCGGGGTGGTCTGGGGCTCCCCGTTTGTGGAAGCCGATGACGAGAAGCTTTTCAAGACTATAGACGTGAATGTGAACGCGGTGATGTGGATGATGAAGGCGTTTCTGCCGGACTTGTACGAGAAAAAGACCGGGCACGTGATCAACATCGCCTCCGCGGCCGGGCTGATGGGGGTGGTAAACCTGGCGGCCTACTGCGCCAGCAAGTTCGCGGTAGTTGGGATGACCGAAGCCATCCGGCAGGAAACTAAGAAAAGGGGTTTGAAAGACGTGAAATTTACGACGGTCTGCCCGAGTTTTGTCGCTACCGGGATGTTTGAGGGGGTCAAGCCGCCCAAGATGACCAAGTGGCTTACCCCGGAACAGATGGTGGATAAGATTTACGCGGCCTTTAAGAAAGACGCCCCCCTGATCCGGGAACCGCTCATGGTCAAGTTTGTTCCTCTCCTCAAGTCGATCCTGCCCGTCAACAGTTTTGACCGGATCTCGCACCTCCTGGGGACGAGCAGGTCTATGGAAAAGTGGGTAGGACGCAAATAAGCAGGGAGCAAAGAGCAGGGTGCAGGGGGCCATAGAAGGGGATCAGGAAATCGGGAAATCAGGGAGTGGATATCAGGGCATCAGGGTATCAGTTAACAAAAAAACAGAGAATGTTTTTAACGCCATGCTCTATGCCCCGTGCTCTATGCAATTCATTGATCAGGTAAGCCAATGTCGCGCTGGGATGGGGCGGTAAAGGAAGTCAGCGATTATCTGGGGCTGAGGTATCCCCCGGTGGCGGTGAGTTACCGGAGCGAGCCGGACCTCGGAGGGAAACTGACTAAGCGGTT
>JAPLJL010000012.1 GCA_026388615.1 Pseudomonadota bacterium
GGCCCGGGTCTACCCCAAATCGGGCGGAGAGATCAGCATCTTCAGCGACTCGGGGCAGTATGATCTCGACCAGGACATCCTCTCCCTCCCCGGGGGTATCACCGCGGCAACCCACGACGGGCTCAAAATCGGGGCCGGGAAGGGATCTTTTAACAACAAATTGAAGGAACTGGTTTTCGAAACCTTCCTGACCGTGACCGGACCCAACCTTTTTGCCCGGGGCGACCGGCTCAGGATCGATACCCATTCCGGCAAGCTTACGATCGAAAACGGCATCGAGGCCGACCTCACCCCGGCCAAGATCCGCACGCTCCTTCAGATTCAAAATCCGGGCGGTAATCCCGGCGCGGGTCAACCGGCTAAATCAGGTTGAGGGTCAGGCCGCGGCGGGAACGATCACGAATGAGTTTTTCCTCGCCTGACCGGGAATTCGACCTCGATCAATGAAAACTTTGATCTTTTCGCTGCTCCTGTCCCTGCTCGCCGTCCCGCCCGGCCAGAATTTTTACCGCCTGGAAACCGAACATTTCGTGGTTAACTTCCCCGCCGGGCAGGAAGACCTGGCGGCGGAAATCTCCGGGATCGCCGAAGACGTCCACCGGCGCCTCTCCCCCCTGCTTCAGTACACACCCCTGGAAAAAACTCAGATCGTCCTCACCACCCATACCGACATCTCCAACGGCCTGGCCACCACGTTTCCCCTGAACACCATCGAGATCTACTCCGCCCCCCCGCCGGTGGAATCATTCCTCGCTTACCGGGATTGGATCTATACCCTGGTCCTGCACGAATACACCCACATCCTCCACCTGGACCAGGCCCGCGGGTTGACCGCGGTCTTCCGGAAAATCTTCGGGCGGGTGATCTTTCCCAACGCAGTCGAACCCACCTGGCTCATCGAGGGGATTGCCACCCACGCCGAGACCGAGCTGGGCGGCAAGGGCCGGGGGCGGAATCCCTTCTCGGACCTCGTGCTCCAAACCGCGGCGCGGGAAAAACGCTTTCCCCCGATTGACCGGGGCAGCGGGACCCTGGCCAGCTGGCCGGGCGGCAAATACCCCTACATCTTCGGATCGGGGTTCTACCGCTACCTGAGCGAGACCTACGGCGCGGAAATGCCCTACCGGCTCGAGATCTCCCACTCCCGGATGTTTCTGCCTTTTCTGATCACTCTGAACTCAAGGAAAATCTTGGGGAAAAGCTACCCGGCCCTCTGGCGGGAATGGGAACAATCCCTTCGGGAAAAATCCCTGTCCCCGGCGGTTTCCCCGTCCGGAAACCCGGAGCCCCGGCTGCTCACCGCCACTCACGAATTCACTTACGGGGCGAGGTACTCCCCTTCGGGCCGGGAAATCGTCTATACCCAGGAAAATCCCCGGGAGTATCCGGGGCTTTTCCTGATCCCGGGCGACCGGCCGGACTCCCCGCGAAAGCTCGTCCTCCGCAACTCGGGGTCCACCCTGACCTTCGGCCCGGAAGGAAAATCCCTGATCTTCAACCAGGAGGAAATCAACTGGAAAACCGAGATCGTTTCGGACCTCTACCGGTTCGACTTGGAGGAGAAACGGCTGGTCCGGCTCACCCGCGGCCGGCATTTGACCTATCCTGATTATTCCCCGGCCCGGGACGCGCTCGCGGCCACGCGCCTCCTGCCCGGGCGGAGCGAGATCATCCTGCTTGATCGGGCGGGTGACAACCCGGAAACCGTCTGGTCCGGAACCGCCGAACTCCCCCTCGCCTTCGAGCCCCGTTTCTCCCCCGACGGGCAGATCCTCGTTTTCTCCGCGGCCGACTCCTCCGGGAACCTGGATCTTTACCTCCTGGATCTTTCGAGCCGGAACCTCGAACGCCTGACCTCCGATCCCGGGGATGATATCTCCCCGACCTGGTCTCCGGACGGCAAAGAGATCATTTTCTCCTCCAGCCGGAACGGAAAATATAATCTTTACGCTTATTCCCCCTCCGGGAAGAATCTCCGTCAGGTCACTAATCTTGAAGCCGGGGCCTTCGCCCCCGCCGTCTCCCCGGATGGAAAAGAAATTATTTTTTCGGGCTACCAGGCTTCGGGATTCGATCTTTTCACTATTCCTTATGAACCGGAAAAATGGCATTCACTTCCGCCCGAAAACCCCGAACCAGTCTCTGCCACTGTTAATGGGAATAATCAATCCTTAGCCAACTTATCAACTCACCAACGTACCAATTCTCCTGCGCCCTATTCCCCCTGGGCCGGTCTGATTCCCCGCTTCTGGCTCCCGTTTTATTCCTACTCCTCTTTGGATGGAACCGCAGTCGGGCTTACCACTGGGGGCCGGGATGTCCTGGGCCGGCATCTTTATATCCTGAATCCCTTCTACCACACGGGGGCGAAACGGGTGGGGGGATACCTCTATTACGAGGAGAATTCCTTTTATCCCCGTTTTTCCCTTTCCGCTTCCTTGGATTACTCTCGGATGATATTAGGGCAGGAGGAATCCCGGAGCATTTCCTGGCAGCCTTCCCAGGAAAGCCGGGTGGCAGTCAGCTTCCCCTTTCTTTCCTATCAAAAATCAGCGGCTTTGGAGCTCGCCTTCAATCAAAACTATGAAAAACCCATTTGCGCCCAGACCTCCTGGGGAAAACCCTGCTCCCTCTGGCTCCTGGGACCGGAGGCGGCCTTCATCTACGACTCCGCCCGGGCCTTCCCTCTTTCCCCGGGAACCATCCAGGGCCAGTGGGCGATCCTGGGGGTGGAAAAGACGTTCAGCATCCTGGAAGGCGAAGTGAAAAATATCACCCGTTTCCGGGTGGACGAAATGCTCTTTTTTCCCCTCCCCGCCCGGGCCGCGGCTTCCCTCCGGACCGGTTTCAGCTACCGGCCGGACAGCTCCTACCAGCTTACCCCGCGGGGTTATCCCGACCTCTTCCCCAAATATGCCGCGCTGGTCGGCCTCAACCTGAAAACCATGCCCTGGGTCATCGAACGCGGACTTTCCACGCTGCCGGTCTACCTCAACCTGGTTTATCTTTCGGTCTTTTCCGATCTCGGGCTTTCCGGTTCCGATCTCTACGAACTGCATTCTTTCCGGGTCGGAGTGGGGGGCTCCCTCAACCTGAAAACCACCTTCGGGTACGCGCTCCCGGTTTTTCTCGGGCTTTCCTGCGCCCGGGGGTTGAACGAAAATGGCGAAACCCAAATTTATGCTACAATTGATTACGAATTTTGGAGCCTTGGCCATGAGCATAGAAGAAATCCGGAAATATTTTCCCGTCGTAGATGAACTGATTTACCTCGACCACGCCGGGGTGGCTCCCCTTTCCACCCGGGTGGTGGGAGCGGTGGAAGGGTTCCTCCAGCGGGCCTGCGAGGGCGGGGGCATCTTCACCCAGGAATTCGACCAGGAGGTGGAAAGGGTCCGCGATCAGGCCGCCTGCGTGCTCGGGGCCCACCCGGACGAAATCGCTTTCGCCAAGAATACCTCCGAGGCCCTCTCCTGGGTGGCCGCGGGCATCAACTGGTTCCCGGAAGACAACGTCATTATCAACGACCTGGAGTTTCCCTCCAACGTTTACCCCTGGATGAACCTGAAGGAAATCGGCGTGGAGCTGAAAACCATCTCCGCCGTGGACGGCCGGATCACCCCGGAGATGATCGAATCCCAGCTCGATTCCCGCACCCGCCTGGTCGCCCTTTCCTCGGTCCAGTACCAGAACGGCTTCCGGGCCAACCTGGAACAGATCGGGAAGATCTGCCGGGAACGGGGTGCCCTCTTCTGCGTGGACGGGATCCAGAGCGTGGGGGCGATCCCCCTGGATGTCCATGACGAGAAAATTGACTTCCTCGCCGCCGACGGCCACAAGTGGATGCTGGCCCCGGAGGGGGTGGCGATTTTTTACTGCCGCCGGGAGAACCTGGGGCTGCTCAAGCCCCTCTCGGTCGGTTGGAAAAGCGTGGTCAAACCCCGGGAGTTCGACCGGATTGATTTTACCCTCCGCTCGGACGCCGCCCGCTTTGAAGGCGGGAGTCTGAATATCATGGGCATCTTCGCCCTCGGTTCCGCCCTCGACCTCCTGATTGAACTCGGGATCGAGTGGATCTACGAGCGGATCCTCACCCTGACCAACTACATTTACAAGGAAGCCAAGGAACGTGAGGTTCCGGTACTCTCTCCCTGGGGCAAGGGCGAACGTTCCGGAATCGTGAGCCTCAAGGTCCAGGATCCCAAATTCATCCACCGCAAACTTCTCACCGAGAAAATCGTGACCGCGGTCCGGGGAAACGCCCTGCGGCTCTCTCCGCATTTCTACAACACCGAAGCCGAGATCCAGCAATTTTTTGAAACCCTGGAAAAGTTGACCGCCAAGAAGTAAAAATCCCGGACGGTAACAGGCAGTAGGCAGCCTCCGGCCTGTAGGGCCTACGGCCCGGAGGGTAAGCAGCAAATAACCACGTCATTGCGAGTGAGCTTCGCGAGCGAAGCAATCCCGGAATTTTAGATTGCTTCGTCGTTCCGCCTCAGGCGGCACTCCTCGCAATGACAACCAAGAATAAAAGAAGGCGGCCTTTCGGCCGTCTTAATTTTTATCACAAATAATTCTCCCCTCCCTCGAGGGGAGGGGATAGAGGGGAGGGCGAACGATGCGTTTTTTCACCCTCTCCTTCATCCTCCCCCCTCAAGGGGGAGGAAAGATGTAAAGCCGCTCGAAAAAAAAGGCGGGGATAAACCCCGCCGCAACTTCTATGATTGTCCGCAGGCTTCCCTCGGCCACAATGCCTCGGGATCTGATCGAAAAGCCTGCGCCTATCAGTTGTTTAGCTTCCCAGCTTTCTAGCTTTCTTAACTTAAAACTGCTTTCCCGCCGGAAACTATTCGCACTTGGAAAAGCCGCAGGCCCGGCAGAAGAAGCAGCCGCTGGAGGATTCCATCTGCCCGCCGCATTCCGGGCAGGTCCGGAAATCCGCCTTCCCGGAAACCGGGGCGGACTCCCGGGAAGTTTCCGGGGCGGCCAGATGCGGTTCCTCCACCCGGACCGGGTCGGGGGACGACGCGGGTTCCGCCGTTTCCGCCTCCGGGGTGGGGACGACCATCTCCGGCGACTCTTTTTCCTTATCCTTCAGATAACGCGCGGTGGCCTTGGCGATCGCGTCCGCGCAGGAAAGGATCATGCCGCCGCCCTTTTCCCAGGCCGGCGAGGGACAGCGCACGCTCTGGAGCTGGCGGATGATGGACTCGGTATCCACCCCAGCCCGGAGCGAAAGGGAAATCAGGCGGCTGATCGCTTCCGCCTGAGAAGCGGCGCAGCCCCCGGCTTTTCCCATAGTGGTGAAAACCTCGAAGAGGCCGTGCTCATCCTCGTTGATGGTAATGTAGAGGTTTCCGCAGCCGGTGGTCATTCTCCGGGTATTCCCGTTGATCACTTCCGGACGCGGGCGGGGGGTCAGCCCCCGGGAGCAGACCTCGCCGGTCGACAGGGGGTCCTTCGCTTCCGGGGCCGCCTGGCCCAGGCCCGAGGTGAGCACCTGGTTCTCTCGGCTGCCGTCCCGGTAGACCGTCACTCCTTTGCACCCCATTTCAAAAGCCTGGAGATAAACCCGGGTCACGTCTTCCCGCGTGGCCGAGCGGGGAAAGTTGACGGTTTTGCTGACCGCGTTTTCGGTATGCCGCTGAAAGGCCGCCTGCATCTTTATGTGCCAGTCGGGAGTGATATCATGGGCGCAGACAAAAACCCTCCGCCAAGCGGACGGAATCTGGGACACTTTCTGCGCGTTCCCCTCCCGGGCCACCTCCTGGATCAGATCATCCGAATAAAAACCCTCTTCCCGGGCGATCTGCTGGAAAACCGGATTGAGATCGGGAAGCTTATCGTTATCCATCACATTCCGGGTATAAACCAGGGCGTAGAAAGGCTCGATCCCGGAGGAACAACCGGCGATGATGCTGATCGTCCCGGTGGGGGCGATGGTGGTGACGGTAGCGTTCCGGCGGGGGGGAAGACCGAGTTTGGCCCAGCGGCTCCCCGGGAAATTCGGGAACGGCCCCCGGGCAGTGGCGAGCTCCTCGGACATCTTCACCGCCTCGGAGTTGATGAATCCCATGACTTCTTCCGCCGCCTGCAGGGCGGGTTCGGAATCGTAGGGAATCCCGAGCAGGACGAGGAGGTCGGCAAAACCCATAACCCCGAGCCCGACCTTGCGGTTGGCCCGGGTCATCTGATCGATCTCGGGCAGCGGATAGCGGTTTACCTCGATCACGTTATCCAGAAAACGGACCGCGGTCCGGACCGTGCGGCGGAGGTGGGAATAGTCCACCCGGTAGCGCCGGGAAGAAAAACTCTTGGCGGTGGAGTAATCCCGGACTTCCTCAGGAATCCCCACCCCGTTGCTGGTGACCATCCGGGCCAGGTTGATCGAGCCCAGGTTGCAGGATTCGTAGGGGAGCAGGGGCTGTTCGCCGCAGGGATTGGTGCTCTCGATCTCCCCGATTTCCGGGGTCGGGTTTTCCTGGTTGACCCGGTCAATATAGATCACCCCCGGTTCGCCGTTAAGCCAGGCTTTTTCCATAATCTGGCGGAAAACCTCGGGAGCCGAAAGCCTTCCCGCCGCCTTGCGGGTCCGGGGGTTGAACAGGTTGTATTCCTCCCCCCGGGCCAGGGCCTCCATGAACTTGTCGGTCACCGCGACCGAGATATTGAAATTATTCAGGCGATCGGATTTGGTCTTGGCCTCGATAAAATCGAGGATGTCCGGGTGATCCACCCGCAGGATCCCCATATTGGCCCCGCGGCGGGTCCCCCCCTGCTTGATCGTTTCGGTGGCGGCGTCAAAAACCGTCATGAAAGAAACCGGGCCCGAGGAAACCCCCTTGGTGGAGAGCACGGTATCGTTCTTGGGCCGGACTCGAGAGAAGGAAAAACCGGTGCCGCCCCCGCTTTTGTGAATCAGGGCGGTATGCTTGATGGCGTCGAAGATGCTTTCCATCGAGTCGCCTACCGGCAGGACAAAACAGGCCGAAAGCTGCCCGAGTTCTTTCCCCGCGTTCATCAGGGTCGGGGAATTGGGAACGAAATCTGAGGTGGCCAGGGCTTCAAAAAATTCCTGGGCGACTTCCCCAGTTTCCCGGCCCCCGGTTACCTTTTCCTCCGCGGCGGCAATCGCCTGGGCCACCCGGATGTACATCTCCCGGGGGGTCTCGATCACCTGGCCGTCTTCGTTCTTTTTCAGGTATCTCCGTTCGAGCACCCGGCGGGCGTTATCGGAAACCGAAACCGGGGGACTGGAAAAAGGCTGCGAACCCCGGGGGGCCAGCGGTCCCGGAAGCGGATCGGAAAGATTGATTGCCATTTTAAAGGCTTTTTCCTCGACCGCGAGCGGTCGGGAATTGGCTTCCTGGTTTTCCGCGGATTTTGGCCTCTCGGAATGAAATTCCTGTTCCGTTCGCAAACTCATTTCCCTCTCCTGAATTGAATGAATTTTACCCAGATATTGTTATCCTTCGACCCGATCATACTACATATTGTATTTTTTCTTGTCAAGACTTTTCTGGCCACCAACGGAAATAACTGACTTTCAAATCCCAATTACCAAATTCCAATTACCAAATAAACAGCCATTACCAATAACCAAACAAAAAACAATTCAAACAGATCAACTGCGGATTAATGAAAAAAATATTCCCTAAGCATCTTTTCCTTTTCTTAAAGGTTATTGATAAAAAAAATTTTCTTCAGTTTGGTAATTGGAGCTTGGTAATTGGAGCTTGGTAATTGGAGCTTGGTAATTGGAGCTTGGTAATTGGAGCTTGATTATTGGCTGATGATGGTCAAAGGGATCATCGAAAAATGACAAGGCCCGCAGAAGCGGGCCCGGGTAAAGCCACGGAAACCAAACCGAACTTATTCTTCCTCTTCCGTGATTTCTTCCTGGTATTCGCCGTAATCCAAAAGGGACTGGAGTTCGTTGGCGTCGGTCGGGGAGATCAGGACCAGCCAGCCTTCCTGGTAAGGGTCCTCGCCGATCAGGCCAGGTTCATCCTCGAGATTCGGGTTCACCTCCAGCACCGCACCCGAGATGGGCGCGATCAGGTCGAAGGCTTTTTCAAAGGCCTCGATCTCTCCGAAGGGGGCATCCTTTTCCAGTTCATCCCCCTTGACGGGAAGGTCCACCGCGGTGATCCCCGGAAATTCCTTCTTGATGAAATTGGAAACCCCGATCCGGGCGTTCTTTCCTTCGAGCCGGATCCAGATATGATCCTCACTGAAAAGCAAATCATCCAAATCAACCATGCCGTAGCCTCCCCATCACCTGATCCATCCCGAGCCCACCCCGGGTTTCCCAAAAAGAGATTCTGAAGATTATTTACTGGGTAACAAACCATCTTGTCAAGACCCCGCCCCACCCGTCGAAAATTTTCCGCCCCCGGAGGGTTTGATTGACTATCGTCGCGCACCTGTGGCATATTTGCGAAGAGGAAAAGCGACTTGATCCAAGATTATCCCACCCTGATTTCCCTAGCGGTCATCTCTGCGAATTCTGGGATTTCCCAGTCCGGCGGCATCGGCGAGCTCGTGGTCCGGGCCGGTCCGGTGGTGAAATTCGTCCTCCTCCTCCTCTTTCTGCTCTCGGTGGCCACCTGGGCGATCATTTTTCTCAAATACCTACAGCTCAAACTGGCTCGCAACCGCTCGCAAACCTTTTCTAGAATTTTCTGGGAAAAGAAGCGGCTGGAAGTGATCATGGAGGAGACCCTGAAGCTTTCCGGCTGTCCCCTGCGCGCCCTGTTCCAATCCGGTTTCTCGGAGCTGACCAAGGTCCAGAAAACCAAGAGCCGCCGCCCCGAGGCCGAGGCCGAAACCGGTCTGACTCCCCCGGAAGGCGGGGGGATCGAAAATGTCGAGCGGGCCCTGCGCCGGGCTTTTACCTCCGAAACCTCCCGGCTGGAATCCTACCTGACTTTTCTGGCCACCACCGCTTCCGCCGCCCCTTTCATCGGGCTTTTCGGAACCGTGTGGGGAATCATGGACACCTTCCAGGGAATCGGACGGTCCGGGTCCGCCTCCCTGGCCGTGGTCGCCCCCGGAATCTCCGAGGCCCTGATTGCCACCGCTTTCGGCCTCGCCGCCGCGATCCCGGCGGTCATGGCCTACAATTATTTCGTCAACCAGGTGCGCAACCTCTCCAACCAGATGGAAGAATTTACTCAGGACTTCCTGAATATCTGCCAGAGGCACTTCATATAAGGTTTCGAGTTTCTAGTTTAGGGTTTCGAGTTTGTAAATTGAGATTTGTTTGATAATTGGAGTTTGATAATTGGAGTTTGGTAATTGGAGCTTGGTAATTGGTGATTGATTAAAAATGAAGCTTTCCGGAAAAGACTATAAAAGTCTGGCCGAGATCAATGTCACCCCCATGGTGGATGTGATGCTGGTCCTCCTGATCATTTTCATCGTCGCCGCCCCGCTCCTGGAACAGGGGATGGGGGTTTCCCTGCCCCAGGCCGAATCCCCGGTGGTGGAAATCAAAAACGAGGACCTGATCATCAGCATCGGCAAAAACCAGGTGATCATGATTGGAAACGCAGCGGTGCCCCTCTCGGAGCTGGGGAAAAAGCTCAAGTTGATCGGGGAGCAAACCGGCAAGAAACAAATCTTCCTGCGCGCCGACCGGGAAATTCCTTACGGCTTGGTCGTTAAAGTCATGTCCGATATTAAGGGGGCCGGCTTTCCTGACCTGGGGATCGTGACCGAACCCCCGGAAAAGTAAAGAATCACAGTAAAATGTCCAATTTCTAATGACAAATTTCTAATTAATGACTAAAAATCTGAATGTCTAATCCTAATTTCAAATTGTTTATCGGTCATTGGGAAATTGATTAGGAATTAGAAATTAGGCATTAGTCATTTTTCATTAGGATTTTTTTAGGATTAGAAATTAGAATTTAATATGGAATATCTCCAGGCGGAAGCCTTCTCCCTGAAAAAAGCCCTGACCATTTCCCTTTCTATTCATTTCCTGGTCATCTTATACATCGTATTCGAGCCCCGGCTTTTTCCCGCCCCCACCATCCCCCTGATTCCGGTCTACCGGGTCAACCTGGTCTCCCTCCCGGCCGCCCCGGCGCCCGAGATAGTTACGCCGTCTCCCACGGTCAAGGCTCCCGCGCCTGTTCCTCCGGCCCCGCCCGCCCAGGCCACACCGGCCGCGCCCCCGGGCAAGGCCAGCCC
>JAPLJL010000405.1 GCA_026388615.1 Pseudomonadota bacterium
ACATAAAAAGTCGGCATCCCGGCCCGGGAAAGCGGGATCGCCTTGAAGTTGTAAAGATAAACTGTGACCAGGGCGGCCAGGAGAAAAAGCTGGGACCACTGGGTGGTGTCCCGGAAGAAAAACTTGACCTCCTTGGCAAAAATCGCCCGGGTGGGGGGTGAAAAGGGAAGAGTCAGCACGGAAACCACGTAATCCAGAGGCGTCCGCCGGAAATAACCCGAGCGCTTAGCTTCCTGCGAGCGGGAGAAACCCCGCCGGTATAACCCCTGGTGCAGCCACATAGTCAAGACCAGAAAGGCCAGCCCGGTGAAAATCAGGAGGCCCATGGAAAGAAACCCGTTTCCACCCGGCCAGCCGTTCAGGGCGGGAATAACCGCGTTGGTGGCCCAGAGGTAGGGATGGTAGCTTTCGGTGGGGATCCGGAAGGCCGCGAAATAGCTGACCATGTTCTGAAAGGCCTCCGGGTCGGCCAGGCGCTCGGGGCGCAGCAGGCGGAACATAAGGTAAATGCCGATGAAGATCAGGAGGGCCAGGAAGAGCATGATCTCCCGGGTGCGCCGGGCCGGGAAAAGGTTAACCAGGAACAAGGTCACCGAGGCGCCGATGGTGCCGGGAATCAGAAGGAAAAAAAACAGCACCAGGGGAAACCAGAGGTAATAAATCAGCGGGGAGGCGTTCACCATGCCGTAGGCCAAAAAAATCGGGAACCCGAAAAAAACTACCATCCAGGAGGATTCCAGGAGCGACTCGGTGAAACGGGAGAAGAACAGGGCCGGGGGGTCCGCCGGAACATGGTTCAGGAGTTCCAGCTCATCGGCCAGGTAATACGTCGACAACGCGGTAATAATATTGGAAATGATCAGGATGCCGAAAAACACCAGGAAGATCATCGAAAGGAGCTTGGTGGCCAGGAGGGGGCCGATGAACTCGATCCCCTGGAAGTAGCGGAGCACCTTGACGAAGGCGTAAAAGGTAAAGGCCCAGACCGAAACCGCCAGCAGCCCGAGGGCGGCGGTCCGGAGCTTGGCCCCCGGTTCGACCCGCCGGGTGCGGTTCCGGAAGGAATAGTACGAGGGGCTTAAAAGTTGCAGGTATTGATTCATCCGGTCAGCCCGCGGGGGTGGGGCTGGTGATCTTCAGAAAAACCTCTTCGAGCCGGTCATCCTTTAATCCACTCCGCATTTTGATATTGTCCGGCGTTCCCACCGCGATCATGGACCCGAGGTGAATGATCCCGATCCGGTCGGCGATTTCCTCCGCCACGCTCAGGGTATGGGTGGAAAGCAGGATCGCGCAGCCCTTCCGGCGGTATTCCTGGAAGATATCCTTGACCAGCCGCGTGGCCCGCGGGTCGAGTCCGACAAAAGGCTCGTCGATCACGATGGCCTTAGGCTCGTGCAGAAGGGCCGAGACCATCACCAGTTTTTGCTTCATTCCGTGGGAGTAGCTCTCGATCAGTTCGTCCCGCCAGTCGGAGAGGTCAAAAACCTCGAGGAGCCGATCCATCTCCATCTTGGCCTTCCGGTCGTCCAGGCTCCAGATCTGGGCGATGAACCGGAGAAATTCCTCCCCGGTCAGTTTCTGGTAGAGAAAGGGGCGATCGGGGATAAAACCGATAATCTGGCTGGCGGCCACCGGATCCTTCAGGACATCGTGGCCGAAGACCCGGGCCGTTCCCCGGGTGGGCTGGATCAGGCCGCCGATGATCCGGAGGGTGGTGGTTTTCCCCGCCCCGTTGGGCCCCAGGAAACCGAAAATCTCGCCGGCCTGGACGGTAAGATCCAGGTCCTTGACCGCGGCCAGTTTAAAATATTGCTTGGTGAGTTTGATGGTTTCGATCATCTTAAACAGTTTAGGGGAAAAAGGTCGCAGGGAAAAGCGTCTATCATGTCTATTGTGTCTATCGTGTCCATTGAGTCTGCTGGGCCTACAGAATCAATCGGATATTATTCTTTGTTTTTGACACAATGAACCCAATGAACCCTACGAACCCTATGGACACTTTTTGGGGCTCTTGCCTCTCACCTCTTACCTACGACCAATGACCCATCACCTATGACCTTTCGCTTTCCCTGAAATTGACATTGGAAAAGGATCATTCCAGAATTTGGGGCATGCGGGAAAAGGTTGCCATCATCGGCGCTGGGGCATGGGGGACGGCGCTCGCCAAGGTTCTCGCCGAAAAGGGGGAAAAAGTCACCCTCTGGGTCCGGGAGCCGGACCTCGCGGAAAGGGTCTCCACCAGGCATGAGAACGATGTTTTCCTCCCCGGGATAAAATTGCCGAAAATAATCCAGGCCACCCCGGATGTCGCCGAGGCCATCTCCGGGGCCGATTTCCTGGTCTTCGTGGTCCCCTCCCGATTTCTTCGTCAAGTGGTCAGCACCGCTTCCGAAAAGATCAAGAGCAAGGTGATCGCGGTCAGCTGCACCAAGGGGCTCGAGGAAAAGAATCTCTCGGCGCCCGCGGAGATCCTGCATCAGTCCTTTCAGGCCCGCGGGCTCACCGTTCCGATCGTGGTTCTCTCCGGGCCCAGCTTCGCCCGGGAGGTGGCCCAGGGCGTCCCCACCGCCGTGGTCTCGGCCTCCGACAACCGGAAGGCGGCCGAAAAGGTGCAGAAACTTTTTTCCAACCCCCTTTTCCGGGTCTATACCAACCCCGACCCGATCGGGGTGGAAATCTCCGGGGTCCTGAAAAATGTGATGGCCATCGCGGTGGGAATTTCCGACGGCCTCGAGCTCGGCCTGAATACCCGGGCGGCCCTGATCACCCGCGGGCTCGCTGAGATGACCCGGCTCGGGGTCAAACTCGGGGCCAATCCCCTCACCTTTTCCGGGCTGGCCGGGATGGGGGACCTGGTTTTGACCTGCACCGGGGATTTGAGCCGCAACCGCCAGGTCGGAATGGCCCTGGCCCGGGGGAAAAAACTTGACGAGATCCTCGCGGGGATGAAAGCCGTGGCCGAAGGGGTAAGCACGGTCAAGGCGGTCCGGAAGCTCGCCCGTAAGGTGGGGGTGGAAATGCCGATCGTGGAACAGGTTTTCGCGGTCCTCTACCGCGATAAGGAACCCATCCAGGCCGCCAACGACCTGATGGCCCGCCGGTTGAAGTACGAACACGAATCCATCGGCTGGGGCTGGCCGGAATGAGCAAGTAGCATAGGGCAAAGAGCAAAGAGCTTAAGAGTTAAGAAGCCTAAAAGGGCAAAGCGAGATTCTTCGCGGAGTTTATGCTGAGCGAAGCGAATTTTTACTGCCTACTGCCTACTGCCTACTGCTTACTGTTTGTATTGTCCGTTCTTCTTGGTGTACTCGATCATGGCCCGGAGGTTTTCGGGCTTGGCCTCGTCCAACGCCGAGCCGTTGGCCATGATGAAGCCCCCGCCCTGGCCCGCCTTCTCGATCAGGTGCTGGCAGTATTCCTCCACCTTCCGGGGCTCGGCCGAGATCATCAGCGAGGAAGGGACATTCCCGATCAGGCAGATCCGGTCGCCGATCGCCTCCTTGGCCTTGACCATATCGGTCTGGTCGAAGAACCAGGCGGTCTTCCCGGGGGGCAGTTCGGCGAGATACTTGAGCCTCAAGTTGTAGCTCCCTTCGGCGAAAGGCATGGGGACGCACCCCTCCTCGATCAGGCCGAGGATGACCTTTTTCAGGGTGGGCCAGTAGAACTTCTGGAACTGGGCATCGGACATGAAGCTGTCCGCGCCCTTGTGCAGCGGCAAGGTGATCAGGGGATTGCCGGTGGCGTTGGCGCCCTTCACGCCCCGCCTGATCAGGATCGGGACCAGTCTTTCCACCGCCTGGAGGATCTTCTCCGGACGGCGGTACATGTCCATCATGATCGCGTGGGTGCCCCGCAGGGTGTCGCCCAGAACGTCGAAGGGAGCCCCCGACATCCCGCCCGCCCCGCTCACGAAACCCCGGTTCCGGACCTCCGTCTCGAAGCTTAAAAGCTCCATCAGCCAGGCCATGGCTTCCTTCCCCGCCACGATCAGGGTCTCCAGGGTCTCCTGGACCTCCGGCATTCCCAGGTAGATGAGGTTCTGGGCCAGGCTGGTGATCTCGATGATTTCGGAAAAGGGCCGGAGCTTCTTGAACCCGGCGAACCCGCCGATGATCCGGGGCAGATAGGTGCGCAGGAAGAAATCCGAGGGATCGTTGATGAGGTCGTCGTATTCCTCGGCCTTCATGTACTCCCCCTCCACGCACTGGTAGGGGGCCCGCTCGGAAACCCCCCGCCCGGGCCAGCGGTACATCTTGTACTGGATGATATCGAGAAGCTTGCCGGAGATGGCGAGGAAGGGGCCGGCGTAGGCGTCCGGCTCATATTCATAAACGTATTTTCTCCAGGCCGCCATCGTCTTCCCGTAATCGTACATCGCGTCCTGGTAGGTAATCCCGGCGAGATGCGCAGGCAGGAAGGTCAGCAGGGGGTAAACCGGGATCCGGTCCGGCTTCTTCTTGAGCTGGATGGCGTCGATCAGCCGGTTGACCCGGCCCTGGTAGGCCGCCTGGGCTTCCGGGTTCTCGAAATTCGCGTTTCTCGGGTTGAGAAAGCCCTGGATCCGGGACTCCAGTCTTTCCTCCGCCGTCATCTTTTGCCACTGTTTCTGTTCGCTCATTTGATCCTCTGGTCTGTCTAGTACATGAATGGCAAGGGGCAAGGGGCAAGGGGCACAAAGCATGGGGTAAAAAATATTTCCAAATTTCTTAGTTCTTTACTCCCTGCACCCTGCTCCCTGCGTTTTACCCTGCTGCTCTTTTAAGCTATTTTCCTATAAATTGCTTTGCCAATTTGACCGCCTCGATGGCGTCCTTCCCGTAAGCGTCGGCCCCGGTATATTTCCGGATCTCCTCGTCGATCTGGCCGCCGCCGATCATGATCTTGACCTGGTTCCGGATGCCGGCGGCCTCGATGGCCTTGATTGTCTCCTTCATCGCGTCGAAAGCCAGGGTCAGAAACCCGGAGAGGCCTACGATGGGCGCCCCGGTTTCCTTGATCTTGTCCACGAAAGCCTGGGCGGGGATATCGATGCCCAGGTCATGGACCTCGAAACCGTTGATGTCGAGCATGAAGACCACGATGTCTTTGCCGATATCGTGGATGTCCCCGGCCACCGTGCCGAACACCACCTTGCCGATCCGCTTCATCTCGTGGCCGCCCTTGAGCTTGGGCTCCACCATCTTGACCACCTGGCGGAGAATCTCCCCGGAGTAGACCAGGTCGGGGATGAAATACTCGTTGGCAGCGAAGCGCTTGCCCACGATTTCCAGGCCGCCCCGGGCCGCGGCGAGAATCTCCAGGGGGTTTCCGCCCGCGCTCAGGCGCTTTTCCACGTGCTCCAGGGCCTCGGTTTCCTTCAGATCGGCAATCAGATTGGTTAATTCATCCGCCATGATTTTCTCCTGTTGTCAGGTTAATGATCAATTCGGTCATAGGTCTTGGGTGATCCCCCTGCGCCAAGGCTTCGGAGGACATGTTGGTCATAGGTTAATAAATAAAGGTTAAGAGGTTCAACGGTCAAGTTTCGTTAATAACGCTTAGATCGTTATTAGCGTTTAGTTCGTTTGGTTTGACGGCGGTCCGCGGTCGGCCGTCGGCGGTCTATCTTATCAATTTACCTTTTCATGGTCAGCGCCGCGAGCAACCGGACGCCCTTGGCGATCTCGGTGGCCGT
>JAPLJL010000164.1 GCA_026388615.1 Pseudomonadota bacterium
AGCAGTTCCGCCTGGAGCACCCCGACATTGACCTGATCCTGCTCGAGCCGGACCCGACCGACTACCTGATGTTTTTCTACAATATCCTCCGCTTCTCCTCCCGGGTCATGATCGCGGAGCACGGCTTCGAGCAGACCCGGAAGAAGATCAATGAAAACTTCGGCCACTATGCGCCGATCTTCGCCCGGCACGGCTACGATATCTCCCACAAATTCATCGACGAGGAAGCCGAGGAAACCCAGCGGCAGGGCAATTCCTTGACCGCCATCGCCAGGAAGCTCACCCAGCTTCCCCTGGTCCGCCGCATCCGCAGTTAAAAACCGCTCCAAATAAGCAGGCAGTAAGCAGGAAATATCTTCCCTGTCATTCTGAGTACCGAGCTCCGCGAGGGGCGAAGAATCTCGCTTTCTTCTCCGTCGGTCGGATTTTATTCACTCTTGAAGCTTGGTTTTTTCTTTTTGGGGGGTTGGTTTCGCTCCGCGCCCTAATCGGTGCCGTGCCGTAAATGCAGCAGGCTGACCCGCAGGGTCTAGCCAGTATCGATAAATACTTCGTCGTCGAGTTTATCGCAGCCCGGTTTCCTAAGAGTGCGCTTCGCGAGAACCAACCCCCCAAAAAGAAAAAACCAAGCTTCAAGAGTGAATAAAATCCGACCGACGGCTCTATGCGCTATGCCCCCTCCGGGCCGTAGGCCCTACGGGCCGGAGGCTATGCTCTATGCCCTTTAGCGGACCTCAACCACCTGGGTTTCCAGATAACCGACAAACCGGGTGACTTCCACCTGCCGGTCCAGGTCTCCGGAAATAAAGCGGAGGTGGGTGGCGTCCGCGGGCAGCTGGTTGAAGACAGGATCGAGCGCGATCCAGCCATCTCCCCCTCCCCCTACGAAAACCTCGGCCCAGGCATGGTAATAAAACTTGCCTTCCAGGAAGACAATCCCCGCCACCATCCGGGACGGCAGCCCCACCTGGCGGGCCAGGGCCACGAAGAGAAGCGTGTGCTCGTTGCAGTCACCCTCCCGGTCCTTCAGGATCTGCAGGGCGCTCGGGATGGCGAAGGTGGGAACCTTTTTGAGGCTCCGATTGATCCAGTCCATGATTGACCGCGCGGCCTTCAGGGAATCGGTTTTTCCCCCCGCGGCTTCCCGGGCCGCGTTGGCCAGGGTCACGTTTCCGAGCGGGATGAAAGGAGTGGCTTTCAGGGATTCCTTGGCCTCCTCCCCTCCTCCCGCCATTTCCGTCCAGGGAAGGGTATAGGACCGGACCTGATCGAGGCTTTCCACCCTGACCTCCGCCGTCCGGTCGTTCAGGGTCTGGCGGTGCCCGGCTATATCGAAACCGGAAATGACCACCTTATTCAGGATTATTTTCAGGTACCTGGTTTCCCGGGGATTATTGATCAGCCCCTGCACCGGAATCGCCAGGGCCTGGACCAGGTCGGGGGCCGGTTCCGATTTGGAGTCCGGTTTTTCCGCCTCCTCCCGCGGCTGCAGCATCACGACAAACCCGCGCGGGGAATATTCCTTGATGGTTTTGCCGTCGGGGGTCACCCAGGTGATCGAGTCGTCTCCCTTGAAACTTTCCTTCAGCCGGAAGACCGACATCATCTTATCCCCGACCTTAAGGCTCTCCGTCCCCAAAACCTCGACATCCAGTTCCGCGTTGGCCATGCTCATCGGTTCGAAGAAGGGAAGCTTGAATTTTTTGCCCACCTCGAGTTTCGCCTGGGGATCACGGAGCAGGAAATCCCGGACCGTCAGCATGGTCAGAGGCGCTTCCTGAATATTGATGACCTGCTCGGTGCGTTCCCCCCCGGCCTTGATTCCGAGAACGATCTTGGTTCCTTCCACCCGGCCGTCAATCACGGTATCCGCCTCCTTGGAGTGCAGCCGGAAATTGATTTTCTTCAGCCGGAGGTCTTTTCCGACTTCGGCTTCGGTGTTGGTGTCGGCCTCCAGGGGTTCCCCATTCACGTTCAGCCAGAGATGGGTGTGGTCGCTATAAAGGTAACCCTCGGGAATCGCCTTCCGGGAGGTCTGACTGTAGCCGATCTTCCGGCCCTGGAAATAGTTGCCGTACCATTCTTCCCATTGATCGGCTTTCAAATCGACCGGACGGATCGTAACGGCCACCGGCCACTTCAGGGCTCCCTTCCTATTTCCGGCCAAGTAGTAAACCGCCACCCCTACCCACAGGACCAGCACCATGATTCCGATCAGATTTAACGGCCGCTTAAGCCACTGCGAAAAACTCATTTTTTTCCCCCTCCTTAACCCGAAAATTGCATTTGATCCGCAATTTTCGTCTGAAAGACCGCCCACAGAATTGTGGGCGGGGTTAATCACGCCCCGCCAAAGCGGCGGCGGCCCTTTGGGCGGATTCCTCCAAATGAGGAATCCGGATTAATCGAAGACTCTTTCGTAAAGAAGTTAATGATTTATCCATAAACTTGAAAATAACATTTCTAACTTTTTTACGAATGAACCTAATCGAAAGAAAAATTCCAAAGCTGATTGGGATCGACCCGTTCCCCCAAAATCTTCACCCCGAAATGCAGATGGGGGCCGGTTCCCCTCCCGGTATGGCCGACCCACCCGATCACGTCTCCCCGTTCCACCTTCTGGCCTTCGGTCACTCCTGCCTTCCTCAGATGCAGATAAAAGGTATAGATCCCCAAGCCATGATCTATGATAACCGCATTTCCCTCATAGTATAGACTCCGGGAGAGAACCACGGTTCCGGCGTTGCTGGCCGACACGCTGGTCCCTTCCCGGGTCCCGCAATCCGCCCCGCCGTGCGGCCCCCGCTTCACCCCGTTCAGGATCCGTTCTTCCCCGAAAGCCACCCCGTGAAAACCAGGGAAAGGGAGAACAAAGCGTCCGGAGATTTGTATTCCCGGGCTGACCGTTCCAAACACCTTCTTGAGCAAGGCCCGCTCCGCCGCGATCTGGGCCTTTTTTTTCTTCGGGGGATTAACCTGTCCTCTCGGCAGCCGGAGCTCGCTCCGGCCGAATTGGCCCGGGGCCAGCGTGACCGTAATCTCCTTCCGCTCTTCCCGACCTGCGGAGGTCCACATGGTAAGTCCCAGCGGATAATCCCCCGGGGGATCTTCCAGGTCAAAGGGAACCAAAGCCAGCCATTCCCCTTTCCGCTCCGGGGCGGGGAAAAAGAAAAAATTCTTTTCCCCTTTCGCGCCCGCAACCCGCGTGACCCGGTCATCGATTATTTTGAGCTCCAGGATTTCCCCCTGCAGGGGATGCAAACCGGAAATCGCAACCGTGATCCCGGGGCTTGCCGGGGCCGGCGGCGCGGCCGCCAGGGCCAGCCATAACCAGATCCCTAGGTCCGGGCCGGGGCAGAGTCCCGTCACTTGGGTTTTACCTCCAGGACCTCACAGCGGGCCGACCCCCGGGAGAAACGGATCAGGACCTTTTCCCCGGTCCGCACCTGGACGGCCTGATAAACCACTTCCTGCGTCTCCTCCCGGGTGGCGATCGCGTAACCCCGTTCCAGCACGGCCAGGGGGCTCAGGGATTCGAACAGCCTCGCCACCCCCGCCCACTGCTCCTTCCGGTTCGCGAGCAGGTTGCGCATGGCCACTCCCATTCGTTCGGAAAGCTCATCCACCCGCTGGTATTTTTCCTTGATCAGGGGCAGGGGCGAGCGCACCCCGCTGATTATCCCCTCGCAGAGTTTCTTTTCGGTCTCAATCCGCCGCCGGAGTTCCTCCGTCATCCGCTGTTCGAACTCGCGCAGGTCCTCGGCCAAAGCCGCGACCCGGTCAGCCACCAGGTGGGCCGCGGCGGTGGGAGTGGGAGCCCGGAGATCGGCGACAAAATCGGAAATTGTGTAATCCACCTCGTGCCCGACCGCGGAAATCACCGGGATCCCGGAAGCGGCGATCGTGCGGGCCACCTCTTCCTCGTTAAAGGCCCAGAGGTCCTCCAGCGATCCCCCGCCCCGGGCCAGGATGAGAAGATCCAGAGAGCAGGGCAGACGGTTGAGCTCGGAAACCGCCCGGGAGATTTCCGCCCCCGCCCCCGGCCCCTGGACCCGGACCGGGTAAAGATAAATCTGCAACCTGATCTTCCGGTCTTTCCAGATCTTCAGCATGTCCCGGATCACCGCCCCGGTTCGGGAAGTGACCACTCCGATCCGCCGGGGAAAAAACGGGAGCGGGCGTTTTCTTTCGGAGGCGAAAAGCCCTTCCCTTTCGAGCTTGCGCTTGAGTTCCTCGAAAGCCAGGGCCAGGGCTCCCAACCCGAGCGGTTCCAGGTATTCCCCGATGATCTGGTATTCCCCCCGGGCCGTATAGAGGCTGGTCCGGCCCAGGACCAGGACTTCCTTCCCTTCGGCCAGCTCGAACTTGAGCTGGGAGCGGTAGGCGCGAAACATCACGACCCGGACCTGGCTCTGGGCGTCCTTCAAGGTGAAATAGGTGTGCCCGGAAGCGGGCACCCGCAAATTGGAAATCTCACCCCGGACCCAGACCTCCCCCCGCTCTTCCAGGCGGAAGCGCATTTCCTCATTCAGCTCGGTTACGGAATATATCCGGGGCTTTATTCCCTCAAACAGCGGGTCCGACATTGACTTTGGTCCGAGGTTTTCAGAAAAGCAGAAGTTTGAAGTTTTACGTCTGGGATTTTTGTATTTATTGGGATTTCGGGATTCAGAATTTTTTAGGATTTAGAATTCGCTCATTTGAATTTGTTTGGTAATTGGGATTTGGTCATTGGAATTTATTTTTATTTCGGGGCCAGCCACTCGACATTCAAAACCAATTTCAGGGAAACGGTTTCGTTTTTGCCCTTCTCTCTGATCACCATCGGGATTTTCAGTTCCGAGGGGGAAACCCTTTCGGGATTGCCCCAGGAGACAATTTCCCAGTTCTTGACTCCTCCCCCGGCCGGGTTGGCGGCCGCCGGGGCCGGGTTCGAAGCGGGGGCGGCGGCGGGCGGGGCGGGAGCGGCCGCGGGCGGAGCCGGCGGGACGGCAGGCGGTTTTTCCTTGAGCTTGAAGGGAGAAGGCGGGGGGGCGGCATGTTCCTCGGCGGGCCGCTGTTTCTGCAGCACCAGCTTGGAAATCATGGTCAGGGTGCTGAGCACGCTTTTCCCCTCCGAAGCCACGGCTTCCTGGTAGAGGCTCCCCAGCTTGTTCAGCTTCTGCTGCAATTCCTCCAACGGGATAATTTCCGGCAGATCGCGCTTGTTGTACTGGAAGATGATAGGAACATCCTCGAGTTTCTTATTGTAAAATTTAAGGTTGGCTTCCAGGTTGTTCAGGCTGTCGATGTTTTCATTCATCATCCGTTTCTGGGAATCGGCCACGAAGACGATTCCGTCCACGTTCTTCAAAACCAGTTTGCGGGTGGCGTTATAAAAAACCTGCCCCGGCACAGTGTAAATCTGGAAGCGGGTTTTCATCCCCTTGACCTCTCCGAGCTCCACCGGCAGATAATCGAAAAAGAGGGTGCGGTCGGTCTGGGTAGCCAGGGTCATCAGCTTGCCCCGGTGCTCGGGTTTGAGCTTGGAATGGATAAAATGGATATTGGTGGTCTTCCCGGAAAGACCCGGGCCGTAATAGACTATCTTGGCACTGATTTCTTTTTTCTTCTGATCGATTACCGCCATGGACTCACCGCCATTCTGGATCCCGAGCTAATGTTTCCCCGGAGCCTTTTCTTTCTGTTGCACCAGCCGCTTGGCCTACGCCGCGACCGCGCTGGGCACGTTTTTGCTCCGGGCGATGTTTTTTATATCGCTTTCCCGGAGCAGTGATAAAAAACGGAAACTGGCCTGGACCGGGGTTTTGGGGTTTTCCACCAAAGCCTTTTTCACCGCGTAACTCTTGGTCCAATCCTTGTTGCTGGCGACCATCCTCAGCACCTCGTCCGCTACGCCCCGCATCTGCGCGATTTTCACGATTTCATCATCCTGCACCTTCGGGCTTTTCACCACCGAAGCGGAAACCATCTTGTTGGAATCCCGAATCAGGATCGTGCGGGCTTCCTTATTCCCGAGCAGGGCCAGCTTGATTTTTTCCGAAACCGACATCAGGAGAATCCTGACGGAGAGACTTTTTCTTTCTTCCTCGGTCACCTCGCGCTGGCTTTCCTCGGTCAGTTCCTGGGGGAGCTTGATCTTGCCGAGCTCTTCGGTCAGCTCGATCATATCTTTCCACTCGCCCTCCACCCCTACCACCCCGGACTGACCCGGAGCCAAGCCGGGGGGCGTGGGCACCGCCGGCGCGGTCGGGGTTACCTCCGGGGCCGCGACCGTTTCCGCGGCCAGGG
>JAPLJL010000081.1 GCA_026388615.1 Pseudomonadota bacterium
GAAGGTATTACTATTTTTTTCTTCATTATATGAAAAGTTCAAATGTCAAAATCCAAATGCCAAATAAATGTCAAAGTTCAAATCAAACTCAAAGATCAAATTTACAGAAGGTATTACTATTTTTTTCTTCATTATATGAAAAGTTCAAATGTCAAAATCCAAATGCCAAATAAATGTCAAAGTTCAAATCAAAATAAAAACCAAATATTTGTTTTTTATTTGTCAATTGAGTCTTATTTGAGCTTTGGGCTTTGAGCTTTATTTGAACTTTGAGCTTCGACATTTGAACTTTAAATGGTATTTCTATTTATCTTTCTTTTTCCCTAATGCGATTGAGGAAAAAATCAAAGTCAGTTCCTGAGCTTCTTGCCGAAACTTTTGGCAATCCGCAATTTTTCCAGGGTTTGCCTTGGCAATCATCCGTAGCCAGTGCTTGGATTCTTTAGATTCTTTTTTGCAGAGCAAAATCTTATAAATAAAATCCTTTTTAGATCCTGCCGCGTCTGCTTCCATGTAGTTTGCGCCAATGCTGGTGGCTGATCTACATAATTGCCCGATCAGTACTTTGTTAATTTCATTATTGTCCAGAGATTTTAGAAATAAGATAACATCCTCCCCAAATTCTGCCGTTCTTTCCTCGAGATCATACGTTTTACCCGTTGAGTTGTTTTTGTTATTTGTCATTTGAGCTTTATTTGAACTTTGAGCTTTGGAATTTGAACTTTAATTAGTAGTTGATTTTCATCGCTTCCCGTACGATTTTCATGGTTTCCTGGGCGGAGGCGAGGGCTACTTGGTCACCGGCCCGGGTGATTTTCTGGAATATGTCCGGGTCTTTTAATATTTCCTCCCGTTTTTTCCAGATGGGTTCCATCGCCGGGATAAGGTAACGAAGAAGCTCTTTTTTGCAATCCGTGCAGCCGATCGCGGCGCTCCGGCATTCCGGCTGGATCCGATTCCGGGTTTCCTCCGGGGTGTAGATCTTGTGCAGGTGGTAAAGGATGCAGACGTCCGGGTTGCCGGGATCCTTCCGGTAGGCCCGGGCGGGATCGGTGACCATTCTCTGGATTTTTTCCCTGACCACCGGCTCGGGATCGGAGAGATAAATCGAGTTTCCGTAGCTTTTGCTCATTTTTCTCCCGTCTATCCCCGGCACCCGCGGATAGGCGGTGATCATCGGTTCGGGGACGACCAGGTGCTCCCCGTAGAAATTATTGAAGCGGCGGGCGATGTCCCGGGTCAGCTCCAGGTGGGGGAGCTGGTCTTCTCCCACCGGGACCTTGTGGGCCCGGTAGATCAGGATATCCGCGGCCTGGAGGACGGGATACCCGAGGAAGCCGTAGGTGTGCAGATCTTTCTGCTCCAGCTCTTTCTGAAGCTCCTTGTAGCTCGGGCAGCGCTCCAGCCAGGGGATGGGAGTGGACATGGAAAGCAGGAGATGGAGTTCGGCGTGCTCCCGGACGTGGGATTGGATGAAGATAACGGACTGCTCCGGGTCGATCCCGCAGGCCAGCCAATCCACCACCATTTCCCGGGCGTCATTATAAATGTTGGACGGGTCGGCGTACTCGGTGGTCAGGGCGTGCCAGTCGGCCACGAAATAAAAACACTGGTATTTCTTCTGGAGGTCGACCCAGTTTCTCAGGGCCCCGGCCAGGTGGCCCAGATGGAGCTTGCCCGACGGCCGCATCCCGGAAAGAACCCGGTATTTTTTGGATTCATTCATAATTAACGCCAGATTATAAGCGAATTATAACCTTCTGAATAGACCAAAATGGGTATTGTAGATTGACGAATGACGAAGAATTGACGATTGACGATTTACGATTGACGAGTGAAAACCTAACAAGAATTGACGATAGAAGAATCATAATGTCATTCCCGTGACTTGTCCCGAGCCTATTCGAGGGAAAACGGGAATCCAGGTTGAAAGATGAACTCAAAAAAAACCATTAACTCATGTTTTTCCCAATCTATAATCGTCAATCCCTCCGGGCCGTAGGCCCTACAGGCCGGAGGCTACACTCGTCAATTTTTAGAGTAGTAATCTGATCACCAAATTCATGATCGGACGGATCAGGAAGTCTACCCCGCCGAGAAAAATGAATCCGAGCAGGAGGATAAAACCATAAGGCTCGATTCGGGCGAAGGCCTGGGCTTTATCGAGGGGCAGGAGACCCATGAGAATCTTGCTCCCGTCGAGCGGGGGGATGGGGAGGCAGTTAAAAACCGCCAGGGCGATATTCATAACGACACTGATCTGGATCATGTGGAAGAGCGGAACCAGGAAAAAAGAGGATCCGGTTTTTATCTCCGGCAGTTCGGACATCATCGGCAGGGAGGGCTCATACCATAAAAGCAGTCGAAAAATAATGGCGGAAATAATGGCAAGGACCAGGTTGGATCCGGGGCCGGCCACCGAAACCCACATCAGACCCCGCTTGGGATCGCGGAGGTTGAAAGGATTGACCGGAACGGGCTTGGCCCAGCCGATCATGCGGGTTACAACAAAGACGATGGTTCCCACCAGGTCCAGGTGCTTGAATGGGTTCAGGGTCAGGCGTCCGGCCAGGCGGGCGGTGGGGTCGCCCAGGCGGTCGGCGACATACCCGTGGGCCGCTTCGTGAAAAGACACGGCGAACAGCATCGGCACCAGCATCAAGGCGATGTCCTGAATCACCTGCTCCATGTTAGTAAATATAGCACCTCGATTATCTTCCCGTAACCAATCATCTCACTATATAGTCTCTGGTCTCTGGTTAAAAAATGTAGTTTCAGGTTCAAAGTTTAAAGTTTCAAGTTCAGAAAATAGGGGCCAAGGGGCCAAGGGTCCCAGGGGAAATGTAGGGCAAGGCTTTAGCCTTGC
>JAPLJL010000076.1 GCA_026388615.1 Pseudomonadota bacterium
GTTCAAGCCGGGGAGGTGGTCAGCTCCCTTCCCTTGGACCTTCTGGCCCGGATTATGGAACCCCGGCCGCCAGCGGATTTGTTGAATTGGGCGCGGGGCCTGCGCTACCGGAACATGATCCTGGCGGCCTTTTTCCTCAATCGGGAGTCAGTGACAAAAAGCGCCACCGTGTATTTTCCCGACTCGGAATTTCCCTTTACCCGGCTTTATGAGCCCCGGAACCGCAGCCGCGAAATGTCCCCGCCGGGGAAAACCTACCTGGTGGTGGAGTTTCCCTGCCAGCCGGAGGACCCGGTTTGGAACCTTGATCTGAAAGAGGTAATTGAGAAGGTTCGTGATCCTTTATTGCGGACCGGTTGGTTGAAGGAAGAGGAAATCATCGATACCGCGGTTTATAAAATCAACCACGCTTATCCTATCCTGGAACTCGGCTACGAGGAAAAGCTCGAGAAGATCTTCACCTTTCTCCGGGGGTTCGGGAACCTGAGGTTAACCGGCCGGAACGGCAGGTTTGTCTACGCCTGGTTATCACGGGAGTCTGCTGCTTTTCAACGTGATCATCCACGAAAACGGGAAGTATTCGTTCCTGCAGACGCTGTTTTACGCTTCTCATTTTCTCGGCCATATCCCCGTTCTCACCGTCCTGGCTTTTATTTTCACGGGCTATTATCTGAGCCTGACCGGGAAAATCCGGAATCCCTATCCCCTGGAAACCACCAAAAAGCTGGCCTGGGTTTTGGCCGCGTTCCTGGTTGTTTCCCTGATTCTAAGCCTGGTTCTTTTCGGACCCGGCGAAACCTTGGATTTCATCGCCGGCAGGACGCAGGGGAGGGGGGTGACCGGCGACGGAGGGGCCTGGGACCTGCATCTGCCCAGCCTGGTGCTTCTGGTTTTCTTTATTCCCGTTTACCTGTATCTGATCCTGAAATATTTAAAGGTCGATCTGGCGCCCAGTCCCCGGGGGTGGCATTATCTTCTTTCCGGTCTGCTGCTCCTCGCCGGTTTGAATTACCTGTTCAACCGGTTTGACCCTTTGATTTTAATGAGGATCGGGACGGATCCCCGTTACCTGGCGCACGCGGTCAGGGAACTGGCGACGTTTCCGCTGACCTATTTTCCCATCCCCCTGTATATCATTCTAGTCCGGGAGAAGAGCGCTTTCGGTTCCTCCGCGGAAAAGAAACACGAGATCCTGAAAGTTTTTCTGCTGATATTTTCCGTGATTTTTCTCGCGGGCCTGCTTTACGGGTCATTTTCGGCGCTCAGCGGCGGAATCGGCGAGCTGGCGCAGAAACCGGCTTTCGCCCGCGGTGGGCGGCTCGGCATTCCCTACCTTCTGGCTTCCCACTATTTCGAGCATTTTCTTGATACCGTATACTTTTCCCTGCTCTCCCTGCTTCTTTTCGGATGGCAGGGCGCCAGGTCAAAGTAGCTTTTTCTTTTGGAAAATCGCGGGAGTCCGGTTGGGGGATATTTTCCCGGCCGTTAAAAATTCAGGATTCGGATGAAAAAAATCGGATATTTTCTGAGCCGGCGTTATTACCTGGTTTTGTTTTTCCTGGTAATTCTTATTTCCCTGATCATTTTGCTGAACTCCCAGCACCGGTATTTCAATATCGATGAGCTTGAACATGTGCATGCCGCCTGGTATGTGGAGAACAATCATATCCCTTACCTGGATTTTTTTGAAAATCACAATCCGCTCCTCTGGTACCTGATCGCTCCCTTTCTCATGATCCTGGGTGATTCCACCCAGGCCATGATGATCCTGAGACTGCTGATGTTTGTTTTTGTCCTGGGCATAGGATATTTCACCTACCGGGTGGCTGCCCAGGTCAGCCGGTCGAAGGAATCCGCCCTGATCGCGGTTTTGATGATGTTTTCCCTGCTCCTGTTTGTGGAATCCGCGATCGAGATCAGGCCGGATGTGCCCCAGGTGTTTTTTGGCCTGGTCTCTTTTTCGTGTCTGGTAAGATATTTTCAGGGGTTCCGGGACCGGGATGCGGCTTTCTCCGGCCTGGCGGCCGCGATCGCCTTTCTCTTTATCCAGAAATTCCTGTTTCTTTTCCTGGGCCTGATTCTGATTTTCGCCTACTGGCTTGTCCGCCGGAGGATTTCCCTCCGGCCGATCATCATCTTTTTGCTCTGTTTTTCCTTCCCGTTGCTGTTCTTTGTAGCCGGGCTGGCAGTCTCCGGGGCCCTGAAAGATTATCTGCTCCTGGGCTGGCTTTTTAATCTGAAATTCATCACCTCCTTTTCCGCCTGGGAGACTTTGGCAACATACATCAAGCCGAATATTTTGTTCTGGCTGATCCTGCCGGTTTCCGTGATTTTTATCCTCCGGGAAAAAAGGAGCAACCCGGAGATTAAAACCGTGGCCTTGCTCGGAGCCGGATTGTTTCTACTGGTGTTCAGGGTCAAGCATCCTTACCCGCAGTATTTTCTCCCTTCCCTGCCTTTCTTCGCGATCGCGGCCGGATATTTTCTCAACGAAGGATTCAACCGGTTCAGGTTGAACAATCTGATCCGGGTGATCATCCTGGTTGCGCTGCTGGCCGAACCGGTGGTGTTTCTGGTGAAGAAAAGCCGGGAGACCAACGCCGACCAGCTGGCCCTGATCAACTATGTTCTCCGGAACACTCAGCCCGGGGAGTGCGTTTATGACGGCTCCCTGCAGTTCAATCTGTTCCGGCCGGATTTGCATTATTTCTGGTTTCATCATTCACCCTGGGGAGGATTGGACCAATATCGGCGGTTGGCCCAAAACAAATATTTCGCCAGGTATATTATTCCCGAGCGTGGTCAGTACGACGTCTGCGGGATGATCAAAGCGAAAAAACCGAAATACATTCTCGGCTTCACCTATGTGCAGGAGAAATGCGGATTGAAGGAATTGTATGCGCAAACGGAGTTCGAGAAGATCAAGGTCCGGAAAGACGGGCAGAGCGGGTCGAACCGATGAGCATCAGCGGAACGGGGATTCTCCGGCGCGGGCTGGCCCTGGGGATCGGGATCTCGCCGGCCTGGAGCGCGGCCGCGATCCTGGTTTACGCCTCCTCCTGGATTTTCCGGACCTGGAGGCTGAAAAGCCTGACCGGACCGTCGGGAAAAACCTTCCGGGCGTTTGATCTGTTCAGGTATCACATCTCCGGATACGCCCTGAATTCCTTCCTGCCCGCCAAGCTGGGGGATGCGGCCACCGTCGTTTACCTGAAAATGGCGGGGGTCAACCTCGGCCGGGCGGTGGCGATTATTTTTCAGACCCGGATCCTGGATCTCCTGGCCATCGTGCTGCTGTCCACTCCGGCGGTCATCCTGGTTCTGGGAAGAAGCGCGCCCGGGTGGATTGTCACCACTTTTATCTTCTGCGCCCTGATCGTCGCGGCGCCCCTGGCGATGGTGGCTTTCGACCGGAAAAGGTATACCGCCCGCATTTTCGAAAAACTGGGGAAAAAATCCGGGAACCGGATGTTCCGGCTGGCGGCGGAGAAGGCCGGGGACACCTACCAGGGTTACCACGAAATCGTTTCCGATCGGCTGCTGCTGGCGGGATCGATTCTTTTATCCCTCGCGGCCTGGGGGGTGGAAGGCTCGGCCGGTTTCGCGGTTTCCCGGGCGCTGGGGGCGCAGGTCTCCTTCCTGCCGGTGCTCCTGGCGGTGATGATCGGCAATATCGGGAAGGCGGCCCCGGCCACGCCCGGATCGGTGGGCATCTATGAAGGCATTTTCGCGGCGGTGCTGGTTTTGTTTGCGGTTCCCTTCGAGGTGGCCATCGCGGTCGCGATTCTTGATCACCTGTTGAAAAAGTTGTTCAACATTACGGTGGGAGGGCTGGCTACTCTCCGGATCGGGATCAGCCTGGACCAGATCCGGGAGATGGTTGACGACCAGAGCCGGTAACCAGGAAACCAAAAAATAATTGACGATCCACCTTCGCTAAAGCTTCGGCGGACAGGTTGACGATTGCAGATTGACGAATGAAAGACAACTACGTAAGGAAAGGCTTTCCCTCCGAACCTGATGGGCCTCGGGACGAGGACCCAAACGGGCAGGACGAGAACCTTAGGGGGCCGAATAGTTATTCAAAGCTGAAGCGAAAGATCGGGTAGCTTATGGAGAAGAAGGCGATCATTATCGGCGCGGGACCGGCCGGATTGACGGCGGCCCACGAACTGCTGAAGAAGACCGGGATCAAGCCCTGGATTTTTGAAACCGACGCCGTCTGCGGGGGCCTTTCCCGGACCGTTAATTACCGGGGGAATCGGATTGATGTCGGCGGCCACCGGTTCTTCTCCAAGTTAAAGCCGATCATGAAATGGTGGCTCCGGATCCTGCCCCTGGAAATGAGCTTGAACCCCGGGCCGGAGGGGCCGGGCGCCCTGGAAAAAGAACTGCTCGCGATCGCGGGTGAGGACCGCGTTTCCCCCGGTTCGGACCGGGCGGAGGCGGTCATGCAGGTGCGGGACCGCCTTTCCCGCATCTTTTTCATGAAAAAATTCTTCGATTATCCGCTTTCCTTGAAAATGCAGACGCTCAGGGATCTCGGCTTCGGCCGGGTCGTGCCGATCACCGGGAGTTATTTGCGGTCCCGGGCGTTTCCCATCAGACCGGAGAACAATCTGGAAGATTTTTTCATCAACCGGTTCGGCCGCAGGTTCTATCAGATGTTTTTCCGGGAGTATACGGAAAAGGTCTGGGGGGTTTCCTGCCGGGAGATCGGAACGGGGTGGGGGGAACAGCGGATCAAGGGCCTGTCCCTCTCCCGGGCGCTGATCCACGCGCTGAAAGGCCTTTTCGGCCTGAAGATCGAACTGCTCAAGACCGGCGCGGAAACCAGCCTGATCGAGCAGTTTCTTTACCCGAAGTACGGTCCCGGGCAGCTTTGGGAAGCGGTCGCGAAAATCGTGGAGGGCCAGGGCGGGAAGATCGCTTACCGGCAGCGGGTCGTGGGCGTGGACGCCGAGGGCGACCGGATCCGGGCGGTCCGGGTGCGGGACGAAGAGAGCGGCCGGGTTATCCGAGTCGAAGGCGATTATTTTTTTTCCTCCATGCCGGTCTGCGATCTGATCCGGGCCTGGGACGGAAAGGCGCCGCGGGAGGTTCAGGAGGTTTCAGATCATCTGGCCTACATGGATTTCGTCACGGTCGGGCTTTTATTTAAACAGCTTCGGGTCAAAGGGAAGAACCGCCGCGAATCCCCGGCAGGGCTGATCCCCGACAACTGGATCTACGTGCAGGAGCCGAAGATTAAAATGGGCCGGATTCAGATCTTCAACAACTGGAGCCCGGCCATGGTCCGGGACCCGGATACGGTCTGGCTCGGCGCGGAATATTTTTACCGGGAGGGCGATCCCGAGTGGGGAAAAAGCGACAGGGAGATGATCGAAATGGCGGTCGGGGAGCTGGCCCGGATGGGCCTGGCCGACCCGGGGGATTATCTGGACGGGGTGGTGGTCAGGATGAAGAAGACTTATCCGGGTTATTTCGGGTCCTACGACCGGTTTCCGCTGGTGCGCGGTTTCACCGACGGCTTCCGTAACCTGTTTTTAATCGGCCGGAACGGGATGCACCGCTACAACAACCAGGATCATTCGATGCTGACGGCGATGACGGCGGTGGACAACATCCTGGCGGGCCGGACCGATAAGGACAACATCTGGCAGGTCAACACCGAACCGGAGTACATGGAAAACAAGGTTACCTTCGTGGAAAACCTGACCGGTGTTTATCAGCAGGACGACAATGTCTGAAGCCGGACCCATTAACTTGGAAAATTCGGTAAATCATAGCCAAATGAACAACGCTCCGGCTCTCCTCCTTTCGATAATCATCCCCACCCGGGACAGTGAAACGACCCTGGAGGAGTCCCTGCGTTCCATCCGGGAGAACGGATATCCCAACTATGAGTTGATTGTTGTCGATGGGGGAAGCCGGGATCGAACCCTGGAGATCGCCCGCGCTTATACCGATAAAATCATCCGGCAAAACCCCGCGGGCGGAAGAGAGGAAGCGAGAAACCTGGGTTATGCGGAGACGCGGGGTGAGATAATCGTTTGCACGGATTCCGACAACGTCCTGGAAAAAGGGGCGCTGGAAAAAATGGCCCGGTATTTTTTATCCCATCCGGAAGTGGACGCCGTCACCGGAATGAATACCAGGGAAACTCCGGCGGCGAATTTTGCCTCCCAATATAAAAACCTGTACCTGTATAAAAATTTCCGCCGTCTGCCCCCGGAGGTGGATTTCCTGTACGGGTCTCTGTACGGCGTGAGAAAAGCGGATTATCCCCTGACTACCATGTGGGTGGACGATACGGCCCGGGGCCAGGAACTGGCCAGTAACAATAAGCGGATCCGCTTCCAGCCCGAGCTTAAAACCGTGCATTTAAAAAGGTACAGCCTGGCCTCTTTGCTGGTCAATGACTTCGAGATCCCTTACGGCTGGGCGCAGATTTTCATGAAGTACCAGGGCTGGCGGCGTTTGCTCGGTGCTCCCCGCCGCGGGTATAGCCATGTGTCTCCGGATCAGCTCGTGAGCCTGATTCTGTCGCCTTTTCTGGGAGTCACCGCCGCCGCCGCTTATTTTCTCCCGGGTATTTTCCCGCTCGCCTTTTTGCTGGGATGCCTGTGGCTTTATTTCAATCGCGATTTTCTCCGGATCTTGGCTGGGGAGAAGGGTTTTTTCTTCATGCTCGCCGGGATGGCTTTCACTTGGGTGGATCACTGCGTCATGCTGGCCGGGGTAACGGCGGGCGTGGGGGTCTCTCTGGGACAGCGATTATTCCAACCCCGGGTTCCAAATCAGGCGGAAGGGGAGACCGAAAACCGGAGGCCTTAGCCCAAATGAATGATGTTCCCCACCTGAATTCCCCGGATCGATTAAGGCTGAACCGGAATTACCAGTCCTTTCTGTTTTTATTGGCGGCCCTCCTGGCTTCCTTAGTTCTGGTGAATTCCCTGAACCGCTATTTCGACCACGATGAATTTGAGCATATTCACAGCGCCTGGTATGTCACCATCAATCAGTTTCCTTACCTGGATTTTTTCGAGCAACACCATCCCCTGCTGTGGTATCTACTCGCTCCGTTTCTAATCCTTCTGGGCTTATCGACCCAAACCGTGATGGTCCTGAGGATTTTGATGTTTGTTTTCATCCTGGGGATAGCCTTTTTCACTGGCCGGATCGCCGAGCAGGTCAGCCGGTCCAGGGAAACCGGCCTGGTGTCTTCGATACTTTTGCTTTCTTCGACGCTGTTCATCAAATCAGGCGTTGAAATCCGGCCCGATGTCCCGGAAGTGTTCTTCGGCCTAGTCTCAATTCTGTGTCTTTTCAGATATTTTCAGTCGGCCCGGAACCGGGACCTGATTATCTCCGGCCTGGCGGCCGCCGTCGCTTTTCTTTTCCTGCAAAAAATAGTGCTTCTGCTTTTCTGCTACGCGGCGATTTTCATCTATAAAATTGTGAGGAAACGGATTTCCCTGAAACCGGTCCTGCTGTTTTCGGCCGGGTTTTCTCTGCCGGTGATATTGTTCCTGGGGGGATTGATAATCTCCGGGTCCCTGAAAGAATATTTATTAAGTAATTGGGTATTAATCTCCTATGTTTTGGACGGGTTTTCTCCCTGGCCTACTTTGCGGTGGTTCTTCCTGCAAAATTTATTGCCCTGGGTAATTGTGCCGGTGTCAATTGTTTTCATCGTCTTGACCCGGCAAAGCGGAGGAGAAATAAAAACGATCGTGTTCATGTTCCTGGTGTTGTTCCTGTCGGTTTTGTTAATCAATTCCCCTTATCCCCAGTATTATCTGCCGGCGATTCCGCTCGGCTCAATCGCGAGCGCGTATTTTCTGACGGATATATTTAACCGGATAAAACTGGGAAAAATCTTAAGGGCGACGATTGTCATTATCCTCATCGCCGGCCCGGCGTTTTATCTGTGGAAGGAAAGCCAGAAGAGCAACCATTTTCAGATGAATAGGATCGATTACGTTCTCCGGAATTCGGAGGCGTCCGATTTTATTTATGACGGAAACTCCAACTTTAACCTATTCCGTCCGGACCTGCATTATTTCTGGTTTTCGGTGGGAATGGGAAAGGGTTTGTTCCGGTACCGGGAGATGAAGAAAAATAAATATCTCGGGGAATTTATTGAGAATAGATATCTCTCCTATGACATTTGCAGACTGATCAGAACTAAAAAGCCCAGGTTTATTTCCAGTTACGTCTTGAGCCTGGACGCTTGCCAATTGAGAACAAGCTACGCCAAAACGGAGATCCCGAGGTTGTATATCAGGACGGAAAAATAAACTAACTAGTGTAGTGTCTCCGCAACGGCTTTACCGTAGTTAAGATCCTCGGTTTTGATTAGGTAGGGGCGGCCTTCCCTGGCCGGTTTTGCCCGGCTCGGGCAGGCCACGGCCGCCCGAAGAAGGGAGCCCGCGGCCTGCCCGAGCTGACGCTCGCGTCGGCCAGGGAGGGGCTCCCCTACGAAAAAAGTATTGTAAGGATTTTACTGAGACATAACCCTAGCAAAAGGGATTTATTTAAGCTTCAGGTTTTTGGCCCAGCCGACATTCTTCAGCAGTTCATCTTTTAATTTCGGATCATAGATCCTGACCGGGATTCCGGAGGCCAGTTCCCAGAACCAGTCGTCAAAATTGCGCTTGGGAACGCTCACGGATTCAACCAGGTAATATTCCCCTTCATTTTTCCGGCTCTTTTGGGAAACGGGCCCTACATGTTTTATCAATTTAATAATCTGGTACCCTTCCTGCCATTCGATCACCCGGGGGGTGACCGCTCCCGGTTTCAGGGAGGAGATCGCGTCGATCAGGCGCTTGGCCTGCTCCTGACCCGCGCCGGGGGTATTTTCGCGCGGTCTGGTCCCGGCTTCCAGAGGCTGGATGCCTTCCTGCTCGGAGAGCTTGAGTTTTTTCGCCTCCAGGCCCTTGGTCTTAGCCGTTTCGCTGAAGGCAGAAGGTGATTTCAGGGCTTCTTTCAGGAAATCATCGGCTTTATTCCGCTGTTGCTTGTGGATGTCTCCGGATTTTAAAAACACCTCGTTGTAAACCGCCCGATCAGCGTAAACCACACGGATAAAGCTGTTCAGGTAATTTTTCCGGTCGCGCCCGTAGATGTTCTTGATCTTTTCCAGGACCGCCGGGGCCTTGGTATTCTGATCGATCCTATTAGCTTCGGCTTCCCAGGTGGACTGGTCTACTTTCTGGCCCAGGGATTTCAGGACCTCCTCGGAAAGGTAGCCCTTGACCAGCTGGGTGAGCCCGATGTAATCCTTCCCGCTCCCGGGGTAGTAAACCTCGGACACCCGGGCCCGAAGCGCGATATCCTTGCCGGTGATGGGGATGGTTCCCACCTCCGCCACCTTTTTGGCGCAGCCGGCAAAAAAACCGAGAAAAGGCAACAAGAAAAGCGATAACGCGGCGAGAATGATTCGGCGGTAAATTTTCAAGCCGGTCGGTTTCATCATTTTACTCCTTTACGCAGGGCCTGCCCCTGCCGGATTAATAAAAAATCAACAACCATACATTGCAGATTACTACGCTGATCAGCATGAAGGGAAAGGCGTATTTCATGAAATCGAAGAACCGGATCGGGTGACCGGCCTTTTCCGCGATCCCCATCGTGACCACGTTGGCGCTGGCCCCGATCAGCGTCCCGTTCCCGCCCAGGCAGGCCCCGAGGGACAGGGCCCAGAAGAGCACGTGTGATTCCGCCCCCGGGATCTCGCGGGTGAGGTAGGCGGTGATGGGGAGCATGGTGGCGGTGAAGGGGATATTGTCGATAAAAGCGCTCATGATCGCCGAAACCCAGAGGATCATGCAGATGGCGGCGGTCAGGTTGCCCCGGGAAAATTTCAGGACGTAATCCGCGATCAGGGCCAGGAGACCGGTTTCCTCCACTGCGCCCACCACGATGAAGAGAAACATGAAGAAAAGCAGGGTGGACCATTC
>JAPLJL010000176.1 GCA_026388615.1 Pseudomonadota bacterium
TGGAGTTTGATAGAACCATTTGCCGCCTATGGGTTTAACAAAGCCCACGCAGCAAGCTATGGACTTGTGGCTTACCAGACAGCCTATATGAAGGCCAACTATCCAGTAGAGTATATGACAGCCATTATGACTGCCGAATCAGGAGACATTGAGAAGGTCGCCGAGATTATAGGTGAATGTAAGAAAATGAAAATAGATGTTCTTCCTCCAAATGTAAATGAAAGTTTCGGAGGATTTACAGTAATAAATGGTTCTGATAAAAAAACGGATCGCGCAATAAGATTTGGACTTTATAATATAAAAAATTTAGGAACAGACATTTCAGATTCTATAATTGAAGAAAGGAAGAAAAATGGAAAGGCCGAGGAACAGTCTCGGGCGCGAGGCCGGGGTCCGTCCCCGATAGAAAAAACCCAGCAGGGCCAGGGCCAGGAAAAGGTAAGAAATCGAGATAATCCAGGCCTTGGTGTTGGCCGGCCCGATCCCGAAAACCTGGATGGTCTGCAGAATGTTTTTTACTCCCGGGTAGCCGAAGTAACGGAGCATCCACTCCCCTTTTCCGGACCGGTACTGGGAAATCAGAACCGGAAGCCAGGGAGAGAAAACCAGGAGGATGAGGAGCTGGCTCCCGAGCCAGCGGGCCAGGAATTCCCTCGGGAATTTTTCCCGCTGCCAGTGAATCAGGAGATAGAGGTTCTGGGCGAGCAGGACAAAAATCGTGAAATAGTGGGTGTAAAGGGACAAGGCCGAGGCCAGGGCGTATCCGATCCAGAATTTCCACTCACCCCGGCGCAGGGCGAGGAGGAGCAGATAGCTGGAAAGACAGACCCAGAAAAGAAAAAGCGGGTACATCCGGGCTTCCTGCGAATAGAAGATATGGAAGGGCGAAAAAGCCAGCAGGGCCGCGGCGATCAACCCCTGGGATTTTCCATACAGTTCCCGGCCCAGAAGATAAATAAGCGGAATCGCCAGACAGCCAAAAAGGAAAGAGGGAAACCTTAGAATTTCCTCCCGGATTCCCAGAGACAGGAAGGGATGAAGAATTAAATAGTAAAGGGGCGGATGGACGTCCGCCGCGGCCTGATGGATCAGATTAACGATGGAATTTCGGGCGAACCCGTAGCTTAAAACCTCGTCCAGCCAGACGCTCTCCTTGCCCAGGCCGTAAAAACGTAAAAATATCCCGGCCAGGATAATTCCGAAAAGTGCATACAACTCCCAGCCGAATTTAGCGGGACGGGATAGTATTGATTGTTTTTCTTGATCTTCCATGATTTTCAACAAATCCTGTTTTTTTGGAGTGCAATAGCTTGCTATTGCAACGCATCAGCAAGCTGATGCAGTCCATAAACATGCCCGATTATTCCGCGATCAGAACAAATAAATCGGGCAACTACAGTTTAGGGCTTCCGCAATACCGCCACCAGGGAAACCCCCAGGGGCAGGCCGGATTTTAACACAACCAGGGTTTCCAGGCTAAGCAGCAGGTAAAAAAAAGCGTTCAAAAAGCCCGGGAGACGGAAAAGGTCGCTCCCCGATTTATCCCGGGGTTTCCGGCAAAAGCTTCGGAATAGAAAAATCGGAAGAAAAAGAAAAAAATTGAAATAGCTGATTTTTTCCAATTCGAGGCCGCCGCCGGTTAAAACCTCGAGCAGTTCCGCCTTCCGGTAGCGGCGGAAATGCCCCAGGGCCCGGTCATGGGCGCTGAAAAGAAAGGGAAAAGCTGGGACCGTAACCAGGAGACGGCCCCCGGGCCGAAGCACCCGGGCGGCCTCGGCGATTACCCGCCGGTCGTCTTGAACGTGCTCGATCAAATCCAGCGCCAGGACCGCGTCAAACCCATTACCCTTGAGCGCCAGGTTCTGGGCCTCGGACCTGACCAGCCGGGATATCCCCCGGGACCGGCAGAATTTCAAAGCCGGTTCCACGCTGTCAGCCCCCACCGCGAAACCAAGTTTCTCGAAACTTTTAAGATTAATCCCGGTCCCGCACCCCAGGTCCAGGATCCGGGGAACAGAGCCGGCGGGCAGATACCGGGCCAGGAGCTTCAGGACCAGATCCCGTTTTCCCCGGAACCAGAAATGGTCGGCTTCCAGGGCGAACATTTTTTCGTATTCGGAAAGGTTCATTTAGCTAAGAGATAAGAGCTTAGAGAAAAAGAGTTTGTCGGTTTTTTTGTGTTTATTGGGTTCTCCGGAAGCCCGGAGCGGTAATCGCATGGCGCAAAGGGCATAGGGCATGGAGTTAAAATTATAAATCGGGTTGAAGCGGATACTTTCCTTAACGGCGGTCTGCCGTCTGCGGTCGGCGGTCTATTATAAAGAATCGAACCCACCCCCCCAAAAAAGAAAAGAGCCACAGAGAGATTGCTTCGCTACCGTTTACACTGAGCAAAGCGAATGTGCTCGCAATGACGGCCACGGACTGCCTATTTCCTTTCCTCGTACATTCCCTGAATGTCGAGCCCGCGGATCCGGAACAGGTCCCAGATCATCCGGGAGGAATCCCGGAACATCCGCACCCGGCTCTGGGGGGAATTGATCCAGCGGACCGGGACCTCGTGAATGGAATATCCGAGTTTCTCCGCCAGGTAGAGGATCTCCACGTCAAAGCCGAAGCGCTCCACCCGTTGCCGGGAGATAATTTTCCGGATCGCCTCCCGCTCAAAAGCCTTGAACCCGCACTGGGTGTCTTTCAGTCCGGAAATCACCAGGGATTGCACCAGGAAGTTAAAGGATTTTCCCATCGTTTCCCGGATCCGGTTCTGGTGAATCTCGATCCGGGAATCGGGCAGGGCCCGGGAGCCGATCACAATGGAAAACCCCGACTCCAAAAAAGGCAGAAAACGATCGAACTCTTCGATCGGGGTGGAATGATCGGCGTCGGAAAATAGCACCCAGCGCCCGCTGGCTTTCTCGATCCCGGTCCGGACCGCGAACCCCTTGCCCCGGTTTTCGCGGAGTTCGACCAGGGAGAGTTCGGGGATCTCCCCGGTTCTTTCCCGGACCACCTCCGGGGTCCGGTCATGGGACCCGTCCGAAACCACGATGATCTCGGCCCGGAACTTCCGCTCGCGCAGGTATTGCGCCATCGCGGAAAGGGTTGCACCGATCCGGTTCTGCTCGTTAAAGGCCGGGATGACGATTGAGAGATCTAGATTCAAGGGCATATTCATCGTTCACGATTGAAAGGAGCCATACAGCTCGGAATATCTCCGGGCCACCTCCGCCAGGGAAAAATACTCCTCCGCCCGCTTCCGGTTCCGGCTTCCCGCCTCCGGCCAGCGTTCCGGGGCGGCCAGGATTTCCCGCAATCCCCGGGCCAGATCCCCGGTCTCCCCGGGGTTCACCAGGACACCCCCCCCGTTTTCACCCAGGGCCTCCACCGTTCCCGGAAGCCTGGTCGCCAGCACCGGGAGACCGGAGGCCATCGCCTCGAGCAGGGCGTTGGAAAGCCCTTCCTGGAGGGAGGGGAGGGCAAACAGGTCCGCGGCCTGCAGGAAGGGAGCCAGGTCAGAAACCTCCCCCTTCCGGATAACCCGCGCCCGGAAAGCCTGGGCCGCGGGCGCGTCTAAAAGCTGATTCATCCGGGTTTCGATATTTTTTTCCTGGAGCCGGCCGGATCCGATGATCACCAGACAGAGATCGGGAAACTCGGCCGCCAGCCGAAGCCAGGCTTCCAGAAGCAGGTGCGGGCCTTTTTCCGCCGAGATCCTCCCCGAATAAAGGATGATTTTCCCCTCCTCCGGCAGGGATAAGTCCCGGCGCCGGATTTTTTTCTCGGCCCCGGACACCGGGGCGAAATGCCCGGTGTCGACCCCGTTGGGGATCCGGTGGATCCGCCGGGGATCGAAACCCGCCCCCTGGAATTCACGGACAATCTCATCGGTCGTGGCCAGGAAACCGTCCATCCTCCGAAGAATGAAGTTCCGGATAATCCGAGCCGGCGGATTTCCCCGGCTCAAAACCCCCGCCCCGGCGATTTTTACCAGCACTCTTTTTCCCAGGAGTTTCATGACCAGGGCCACCAGGGAATTGGGAAACGAAACCAGGAGGAAATGCAGGATCTTGAAATCCTTTCTGATCCGGAAGAGAAAAACCAGCGAAGTCAGGACGAAGGCGAACTCGGCCGCTTTTCCCAGGCCGGCGGGAGGAAGCCGGTGGATCCGCAGGCCATCCACCTCTTCCACCTCCGGCCAGGAGGGTTCGTGCCGGCGGGTAACGACCAGGAAACCGACCCGGCCGCCTTCCAGAATCTTCCGGGCCGCCCGGAAAGCCTGGAGCTCGGTTCCCCCCACGATGGGGAAAAATCGGTCGGAATAAAGGCAGACCTTGATCATTAAACAAGTAAAGAGTGGAGAGTAAAGAGTTTAGAGGGCAATAAATAAAGCTTATGGATATTTGTTGGGGAAATAAATTCTATTTTTTCCCAGTATTTTATTCCCCTCTCCACTCTAAACTCTTAACTCTAAACTTTCTGTTTATTTCTTCGGAGCGGGCGGAGGCGGAGCGGAACCCGCGGGCGCCTGCGGAGGCTCCATCACCTTGGCCCCTTTCGGGGGAATAAAGGTAAATACCTTCGCGGCCAGAGAAGGATTGGTTTTAATCTTGGTAAACTTGATCTCGTTGAGATTGGAGAAAAAATCGTAGATCCGGATCGCACGGACCAGAAAGTCTTTCCGATCCGCCTGGAGCACGATCCTTTTCACGTCGGCCAGGTTCTCCTTGGGAACCATTTCGATCTCGAAGAAATTCCCCGCCTTCTCGTCCTTCACGGTCAGGAGCTGGAGGTTAAAATCCTCCTGGAGCTTTCCGATTCCCAGCAGGAAATTGATCGGGGTCTTGCCGCTGAAGGCACGGTTGACCTTGTCCACCATCACCCGCCCTTCCTTGGGCTGGTAAAGCCACATCTTTTCCCCGTCACAAACCACGTACTGTTTGTCCGGGCTTTTATATTCCCAGCGCATCTTCCCGGGCTTCTGAAAGAAAACCCGGCCCTTCCCCGAGAAACTGCCCTGCACGTTGGCCACCTGGGAAACCTGCTCGAAATCCGCCACCATCGAATTGATCCCGTCGTATTTCTGCTGAAGTTTCTGGACCAGGTCCTTCAGCTTGGGCGTTTCTCCCGCCGCCGCCACTATGGACCCCAAAAAGACCAGGGCCAGCGCCGCGCCGCCGATCCGGAGAATATTTCTGCTTTTTGATTTCATCGTTTTTCCTCCCCCTTATTGATTCATCTAACTCATTTAGTCTATCTAGTGTAGTGTCCCAGAAATGTCTTGACAGTGATTATTTTTTCGTAGGGGAGCCCCTCCGCGGGCTCCCTTCTTCGGGCGGCCGTGGAAGGCCGCCCCTACATAATCAACCCCAAAAATCTTAATCGTCAATCGTCAATTTGTTTGTCCTTATTATCCGTTATTATCCCGAAAAATGCGATTGGGAGTAAAGCCGGATTTTTCGGGGATGACTCACCGGGTCATTTCCGGGGCTTGCCGTCCGGGGTAATCAGGACCTCCCGGGGCTTGGCTCCGTCCGACGGACCGATAATCCCTTCCCGCTCCATTCTTTCCACCAGCCGGGCGGCCCGGTTATACCCGATCCGATGTTTTCTCTGAACCATGGAAATCGAAACCTGCCCGATCTCCTTCACGAACTCCAGCACCTCCGCGTATTTCTCATCCAGGTCCGCGTCAAAATCATCGGGACGGCTCTCGGACTTGATCACTACCTGTTCGAATTCCGGCTTGGCCTGTTTCTTCCAGAAATCCACCACCCGCTTGATCTCCTCCTCGGAAACGTAGGCCCCGTGCACCCTTTCGATCTGCTTGGTGACCGGGGGAATGAAAAGCATGTCCCCTTTCCCAAGCAGGCTTTCCGCCCCGTCGTCGTCCAGGATCGTGCGCGAATCCACCCGGCTCGAAACCTGGAAGGAGATCCGGGACGGGAAGTTGGCCTTGATCACGCCGGTGATAATGTCTACCGAGGGTCTCTGCGTGGCCACAATCAGGTGGATCCCGGCCTGCCGGGCCTTCTGGGCCAGGCGCTGGAGCGAGACCTCCACTTCGTTGGCCGCCACCGCCATCAGGTCGGCCAGCTCGTCAATGACCACCACGATGTAGGGCAGGCGGCCCCGGGGCATTTCCTTGCCGGTGCCCTCCCCGCCGGGTTCCCCCGCCTCGGCCTTCTCCTTGAGCGGCAGGGAGGAACGCAGGTGCCGATCCTTTTCGATCATCTTGTTCAGGCTCTCGATGGATTTGACCCCCAGCTTGTTCATCAGCCGGTACCGTTCCTCCATTTTTTCCACCATCCACTTCAGGGACTGGGCCGCCGACTTGGAATCGGTGATCACCGGGATCAGGAGATGGGGGAGCCCGTCATAGGAGGTCAGATCTAGCATTTTAGGATCGATCAGGAGCAGGCGGACATCTTCCGGGGTGGCCTTAAAAAGGATGGAGAGGATCATCGCGTTCAGGGACACGCTCTTCCCCGAGCCGGTAGTGCCGGCCACCAAGAGGTGGGGAAGGTTGTTGCCCAGGCTGACCACCACGGGATCGCCGAAAATCCCCTTCCCCAGGGCCAGGGACATGGGGGAGGCGCTCCCCTTGAAACTATCGCTCTCCAGCATGGACCGGAGCACGATCTTTTCCCGGGCGGGGTTAGGCACTTCGATCCCGACCACGCTCTTGCCCGGGGGCCGGATCACCCGGACGCTCTGGGCCCCGATGGCCATCGCGATATCGTCGGACAGGCTTTCCACCCGGCTGAGCCGAATCCCGGGGGCGAGCTCGAATTCGTACAGGGAAACCACCGGCCCGGTCCGGATCTCGGTCACCCGCCCGTCCACCCCGAAGTTGGAAAGCTTCTGGACCAGGTTCCGGGAATTAAACTCCAGGCTCTTCTGGTCCACTGGCCTTTCCTCCTTCGGAACCGGATCCAGCAGGTTGGTCGAAGGCAGTTTGAACTGCCCGGAACGGTCCATGAAAGAAAAGATCTCCTGGGCCGCCACCCGGACCGGGGTCGGGGGGGGAGAGGACCCCACCACCACCGGGGGAGCGGGGGTCTCCCCCGGGGCCGCGGGCGTTTCCTTTTGCTCCGGCCGCTTGATCGCCACCCGGTGCTGGCGGCGGAGCCGGGCCATTAAAATTTCCCGGTGCAGGTAAAGAAAAGGCCAGGAAACAATTTTCAGGACCTCCGCCAGCCATCGGACCAGGGAAACCCGGAAGAAAACGGTAACGCAGACGAACCAGCCCACCAGGATGACGACCACCGCCCCCAGGCGCCCCAGGTAATGGATGAAAAAATGGGCGAGGATGACCCCGGCTGACCCCCCCAGGGGAAACGGCAGACGGCCTCCGATCTCCTCCCCGGCCAGCCCGAAAAGAGAGGAAAGAAAAATCAGCGAACTGCCCATCCCCAGGATAAACCGGAGCGAGGGCTGATTGAACCAGTTGGGAAAAAGGAGGAGAACCCCTACCCCGAGCAGGATCGGGATGAGCAGCCAGGCCAGAAGCCCCAGGGTTTGAAAGGAAATATCCGCCAGGTGGGATCCGACGATTCCGCCCCAGTTCTGGATCGGGATCCCGATCTTCCCCTGGACCACATTGAAGGAGGAATCCTCCGGGCGGTAGGAAAAGAGCACCAGAAACAGGAAAATGGCCAGGGCCATGAGCACGACCCCGGAAATTTCCCGGTAGATTCGGACCTCTCCCTTGTTCTTTTTCGACTTGGAGCTGACCTTCATTACCACGCCCGCCTGGAAACCGCGATCTTTTTCATCTCCGCCTTGAGTTCCTCCATTCCCTCCCCGGTCAAAGCCGAGAGGCAGACCACGGGGGGCTCAAAATTCTGGGAGAGGCGCGAAAGTTCAACGGGATTTTCCACCAGGTCGCACTTGTTCAAAACCGTGATCATCGCCTTCCGGTCGATCTTCACCTCTTCCAGGACTTGGAAAACCGTTTCGGCCTGGACCTCGACCCGGGGATTGCTGGCGTCCAGCATCACAATCAAGCCCAGGGCCTCCCGCACCTCCTCGAAGGTGGCCCGGAAGGCGGCCACCAGGGAATGGGGAATCCCCTGGATCAGTCCCACGGTGTCGATCACCGCGGCCCCCAGGCCTTCGGCCAGCCGGACCCGGCGGATGGTGGGATCCAGGGTGGAAAAAAGCTGATCGGCGGTGTGGACCTGGGCCCGGCCCAGGCGATTCAGGAGGGTGGATTTGCCCGTGTTGGTGTAACCGATCAAGGCAAAGGTGGGCAGGTCCCGGGTTATCCGGCCCTGCCGCTGCACCTCCCGGGTCTTTTGGATCTTTTCCAGTTCCCGCTCGAGATGGGCGATCCGTTTTCTGACCCGCTGGCGGTCCACTTCCAGCTTGGTCTGGCCCGGCCCCCGGGTTCCGATCCCTCCCCCCAGCCGGGAAAGGGCTTTTCCCTGGCCCGTAAGCCGGGGCAAGAGGTAGGCCAGCTGGGCCGATTCGACCTGGATCTTGCCCTCGCGGGTCCGGGCCCGCTGGGAAAAAATATCCAGGATCAGGCCGGTCCGGTCCACCACCTTCACCCCCAGGTAGTCTTCCAGGTTGCGATACTGCACCGGGCTTAAATCCTGGTTGAAAATCACCAGGTCCAGTTCCCCGGCCTTCTCCTTGATTTCCTCGAGCTTTCCCTTCCCGATCAGGAAGGCGGGATGAAAACGTTCAAGCTGCTGTTCCCATTTTTCCACCACCCGGGCCCCGGCGCTCTCCGCCAGCCGCTCCAGCTCCCGCAGGGAATCCGGGGAAACCGGCTGGCCCTTCCGGCGGACCTCAACTAATCCTGCCTTTTCCATATTAAAGGCTTTCCCGATCGTAAATTGTCATTTGTCAGTCGTAAATTTCTTTTTGCCTTTTTTTCACTGCTAACTGCCTATTGCTTTCTGTCTATTTTATCGCCGGTCGGCGTATTCCTTAATCGTTGACCTTTTTTTCTTTTTTGGGGGCAGGTTTCGCTCCCCAATTAGGTCATGGGTTATAGGTCATAGGTGATAGGTTTAAGTCAAAATAATTTCCCCCTTTGTAAAAAGGGGGACGGAGGGGGATTTTCAATGCCCATGACCCATCACCCATAACCTAAGACCTAAAACCTTGCAAACCCAAGAACCTACCCCCAGTGTCTTCGGTAAAACCAAGAATATTTCTGTCACCCTCCCCTTCATCCCCTCCCCTCAAGGGAGGGGAGAATTATATTGCCCGTTTCTTGTTGTCTGCGTTTTGCGCTCTGCTCTATGCGCTATGCTCTTTGCCCTTTACTGCCTACTTTTTTCGCCTCACCCCCCTGGCCGACACGAGCCGTCGGCTCGGGCAGGCTTACCCCTCACGCCTTACGGTTTTTCGGGGGTCTTACCCTCGTCGAAATGAGGCTGATTATGAAAGCCCTCTCTCTCGACCGGGGCCGGCGCGAGCCGGAACTTGCTCCCCGGGACCGGCCGGATCGAGGCCACCGCGTGCTTGTAGACCAGGACCGGGACATTTTCCGAATCCGCTTTTTCCAGAAGCAAGCAGAAATTATCGAAGGATATTACCCTGACCCCCTCGAGGCGGCTGCCGGATATAAATTCCACCACCACCTTAAGCTTGTCCCGGCGCACCTGGTTCAGAAACTGATCTTGAATGTTGATCCGATTCATGTTTCCCCCTATTGTACGGTGACCGATCCCCCTCCGAAAATCTCCCGGACCCGGGTGAAAAAATTCTCGCCCGCTTCCGCGCGCAGACTTTCCGGCAGAGCGATTACCGCCTCGGTTTGGTTGGGAAAGGAAAGATGCAAAACGGTCTGGCATCGGCCGGGATGATCCTGGATCAGGCGCTTGAGCTCCCGGAAGGTCTCCCCGTTGATCCCGGGCGCCGAAATCTGAAAGTGAATCCGTTGGCAGATTTTCTGGCCGGCCAGCCGCAGGGGACAGATCTCCCCGTCCAGGATCTTCAGCCGGTCTTCGTTTCGTTCGAGTTTCCCCGTGACCAGGATCGGCTCGTCCTCCTGGACCTCGCGCAGAAACTTGGCGTAGCTCTCGGCGAAAACCACCACCTCAATAAAACCGTCCAGCCCCTCCAGGGTGACGAAACCCATCCGTTTCCCCTGCCGGGTGGTCACCTCCCGCTTGCCGGAGATCATCCCGCCCACCCGCACGGGCTTGTGGTCGGCCACCTCGGCGAGTTCGGAGATCTGGTGGGTAACGTAGCGATTCATCTCCTCGGAAAAATCGAGCAGGGGATGCCCGGTAATGTAAAAGCCCAGGGCCTCCTTCTCGTTGCGCAGGAGCTCGTTCCTCGGCCATTCGGGCAACTCGGTTCCACCGTCCGCCTGCCGGGGGCGCGGGGAACGAAGGCGCGCGAAGAGGCTTTCCTGCCCCTGTTCCCTTTCCCGCTGGAACGAGGAACCCGCGTCCAGGGCGGAATCGAGCACGTCCAGGGTGGTGGCCCGGTTCATCCCCAGGCCGTCGAAAGTCCCGCATTTAATCAGGTTCTCCACCACCCGGTGGTTGACCTTGCGCAGGTCCACCCGCTCGCAGAAGTCAAATATCGAGGTGAACTTGCCCTGGGCCGAGCGGGATTCGATGATCGCCTCCACCGCCATTTCCCCCACGTTTTTGACCGCGGAAAGCCCGAACCGGATCGTGTTTTCCCCTACCACCATGAAATCCTTCTCGCTCTCGTTCGCCTCCGGGGGCAGGACCTTGATCCCCATCGCCTTGCACTCGTTCAGGTTTTTCAGAACCTTGTCGGAATCATCCATGTCGGCCGAGAGCAGGGCCGCCAGGAAAAAAACCGGATAGTTGGCCTTCAGGTAGGCGGATTGGTAGGCAATCAGGGCGTAGGCCGCGCTGTGGCACTTGTTGAAGGCGTATTTCGAGAACTGGGACATGTCCTCGAACAGCTTCTCCGCTTCCTCCCGGGAGAACTTGTTCTTGACCGCCCCCTCGACAAAACGGGGCCGCGCTTCCTCCATCTCCTCCTGCTTCTTCTTGGCCATCGCCTTCCGAAGCCGGTCGGACTCGGTCAGACTGAATCCCCCGATCCGGTTGGCGATCTTCATCACCTGCTCCTGGTAGACGATGACCCCGTAGGTTTCCTCCAGGATCTCCTTCATCTGGGGAATCGCGTACTGGGTCTTGGTCCGCTTGGCTTTTTTCCGCTTGATGAAATCGTCGATCATCCCGCCCCCAAGGGGGCCGGGACGGTAAAGCGCATTTAAAGCAACCAGGTCTTTGAGCTCGGTGGGCCGGCTCCGGGTCAGGAGCTCGACCATCCCCGAGCTTTCAAACTGGAAGATCCCCACGGTTTTCCCCGCCGCGAGGAGTTCATAGGACTTGGCGTCATCCAAAGGGATAGCGGAGAGGTTGATTTTTTCTCCGCGAACCCGCTCAATCAGCCGGAGGGTATGGGTGAAAATGGAAAGGGTTTTCAGGCCGAGGAGGTCGAACTTGATCAGCCCGGAGGCTTCCACGTCCTCCATGGCGTACTGGGTCATCACCACGTCGTCCTGGCCCACACAGAGCGGGAGGCAGTCCACCAGGGGGCGGTCGCCGATCACCACCCCGGCCGCGTGCGTGGAGGCATGCCGGACCATGCCCTCGACGGACTGGGCGGTTTCGATCAGGTCCCGGATCCGCGGCTCCTTCTGGTACATTTCCTTCAGGCGGGGCTCCGACTCCAGGGCCGACTTGATCGTCACCCCCGGGCCGAAGGGGATGAGCTTGGCGACCTGGTCCACGTCGCTGTAGGGCATCTCCAGGACCCGGCCGACATCCCGGATCGCGGCCTTGGCCTGCATCACGCTGAAGGTGATGATGTGGCCGACATTGTCCTTCCCGTATTTCTCGGTGAGGTACTGGTAAACCTCCTCGCGGCGTTCCGGGCCGAAATCCACGTCGATATCCGGGAGGCTGGCCCGGCCCTCGTTCAGGAAGCGCTCGAAGAGCAGCCCTTCCGCGATCGGGTCGATCTCGGTGATCGAGAGGGCGAAGGCCACCAGGCTCCCGGGCGCCGAGCCCCGGCCGGGGCCCACCGGGATCCCCCGCGAACGGGCCTGTTGGACAAAATCCGATACGATCAAAAAGTAACCGGCGAAGCCGGTTTTCCGGATCACCCGGAGCTCCTCGGTCAGGCGCGCCTCATAGACTTCCCGGGCTTCCGGTTTGACCCGCCCCGCCGCGACCAGGCCCGAGAATTTCTCCGCCAGCCCCGCCCGAGCCTCCTGCTCGAGTTGTTCGTCCGCGGTGGTTCCCTCCGGGAGGGGGAAGGCGGGGAATTTCCGCTCCCCCAGTTTCAGCTCCAGGTTGCAGTCCGCCGCGATCCGGACGGTGTTCTCGATCGCCTCCGGGACATCCCGGAAAAGCTCCGCCATCTCCGCCGGTGAGCGGAAATAAAAGGTGTCGGAATGGAAAACCATCCGGTCCTTGTCGCCCATGGTCTTGCCGGTCTGGAGGGCGAGAAGAATATCGTGGGCTCGGGCGTCCTTTTTTTCCAGGTAGTGGCAATCGTTAGTCGCCACCAGCGGCAGGGAAAGTTCCCGGGCGAGCTCAATCAGCAGGGGGTTGACCCGCTCCTGTTCAGGGAGCCCGTTCCGCTGGAGTTCCACGAAAAACCGGTCCGGGCCGAGAATCTCGGCGAGCTCCCGGGCCGCCCGCCGGGCCTCATCCTTCCGGCCCTGGAGCAGATTCCAGGGGACCTCCCCTTTCAGGCAGGCGGAAAGCCCGATCAGTCCTTCGTGGTACTGAGCCAGGATCTCCCGGTCAATCCGGGGACGGTAGTAAAAACCCTCAAAGTAAGCCCGGGTGACCAGGTGGCACAAGTTGCGATAGCCCTCGAGGTTCCGGGCCAGGAGCACAAGGTGAAAAGCCGTTTCGTCCGCCGCGCCCCGTTTCTTGTCCAGGCGGCTCCCCGGCGCCATGTAGCACTCGCAGCCGATGATGGGCTTGATCCCGTGCTTGTGGGCAAGCTTGTAGAATTCGATCGCCCCGAACAGGTTGCCGTGATCGGTCAGGGCCAGGGCCGGGAGCCGATACTCCTCCGCCCGCGCGAAAAGCTGTTCGGGACGGATAGCCCCGTCGAGCAGGCTGTAATGGGTATGGACGTGCAGGTGGACGAAGTTACTGTGGCTGGAGGCTTGACTCAAGATGGAATCCCGGACTTCAGGCTGTCTCTCATGAATTTCTAATTTCTAATTACCAATTTCTAATCAATGTCTAAACCCAAAATTTCTAATCCTTAACAATCAAACATTAATTTCCAATCTTTGCGTTTCGGCATTAGTCATTTTTTAATTGGGTTTTGATTAGAAATTAGGAATTAGGCATTGATCATTTTCATCAGGACTTATTTCAGGAACAAAAGACCCCGCCCTACTTCAAGCGATAGTTCGGAGCTTCCTTGGTCACGATTACGTTGTGAACGTGGCTTTCTTTCAAACCGGCAGTGGTGACCCGGACAAACCTGGCTTTTTCCCGAAGTTCCGAGAGGTTCCGGCAACCCAGGTATCCCATTCCAGACTTTACTCCTCCCATGAGCTGGAAGACATTTTCCGAAAGCAGGCCCCGGTAAGGCACCCGGCCCTCGATCCCCTCGGGCACGAGCTTTTTATCCCGTTCCGGCTCGCGGAAGTAACGGTCCTGGCACTCCCCTTCCTCCATCGCCCCCAGTGAGCCCATCCCCCGGTAAATCTTGTAGGCCCGGCCCTGGAGCAGAACCATGTCCCCGGGGCTTTCCTCGGTCCCGGCGAAAAGGTTACCGATCATAACCGTGTCCGCGCCGGCGGCCAGGGCCTTGGTGACGTCGCCGGAAAACTTAATCCCCCCATCGGCGATCAGGGGAACGCCGCGGGGACGACTCTCCGCCACACAGGAGAAGATCGCGGTGATCTGGGGCACTCCCACCCCGGCCACGATCCGGGTGGTACAGATGGATCCCGGGCCGATCCCCACCTTGATCGCATCGGCCCCCGCTTCTATTAAGGCCCGGGCGCCTTCCGCGGTGGCCACGTTCCCCGCCACCACTTCCAGCCCGGGGATTTTTTTCTTCAATTTTTTCACCGTTTCGATCACCCGGAGGGAATGCGCGTGGGCGGTATCCACCACGACCAGATCCGCCCCCGCCTCCGCCAGGGCCTGGGCCCGCTCGATTCCCTCGGCGCCCACCCCCACGGCCGCGCCGACCCGAAGCCGGCCCAGCTCGTCCTTAGTGGCATGGGGAAACCTGCCCATCTTTTCGATATCCTTGACCGTGATCATTCCCTTCAGGTGGCCGGCTTTGTCCACCACCAGGAGTTTCTCGATCCGGTGGCGTTGGAGGATTTCCTTCGAACCCTCGAGCGAGGTCCCTTCCGGAACGGTGACTAGTTTCCCTTTAGTCATGACCTTGGAAATCTTGCGGTTATGATCTTTCAGGAAACGCAGATCCCGATTGGTAAGAATGCCCACCAGGCGCCCGCCTTTCTTGCCGTCCTCGGTGATCGGAAGCCCGGAAATATTCCGCTGGAGCATCACCTCCACCGCCTCGGAAACCCGCTGGTTCGGGCTCATCGTGATCGGGTCCGCGATCATCCCGCTCTCGGATTTCTTCACCTTCCGGACCTCCTCGATCTGGCGCGGGATGGAGATATTCCGGTGCACGATCCCGATCCCGCCCTCCTGGGCCATGGCCACCGCAGTCCGGGATTCGGTAACCGTATCCATGGCCGCGCTGGCCAGGGGAATCCGCAGCTTGATCCGGCGGGTGAACTGGGTTTCCAGGCTTACTTCAGAGGGCAGAATATCCGAGTAGCAGGGAAGAAGAAAGACATCGTCAAAAGTAAGACCCTCAAGAACTTGTTTCGGCAAAAAAATTCTCCTTAAGTTGGCTTTTCCAAAGGATATTTAGGAAATCCCTATCCGTCAATATCAAAATAGATAAATTCCAATTACCAAGCACCAATTACCAAACAAATTCAAGTTCCAAATCCCAAGTTCCAATCATCAAATAATATTCAAGACCCAATTTTCAAACAAAATTAAACAAAAATAAAATACAAATTTTTTATTATTTTTTAATTTTCCCTTTCAGTTTGGTAATTGTAATTTGGTTATCGGTCATTGCCTTTAAACCGGCGGCGCCGGGATCGTAATGGTAATTCCTTTCGTCAATTTGTTGGGGTTGGGGATGACGTTTCGATTCGCCTCGTAAATCAATCTCCAGAGCCGGGCGTTCCCGTAGTAATAGGCCGCCAGCAGGTGGAGATCATCCCCCTCGACGATTATATGCTGGGCGGGGGTGGGATGGGTAACCGGGCCCAGAACCACGCCCCTTAAGCCTGGCACCGGCTGCTGGGCCGGGGCTGAGGCTTCACTCGGAGCTGAAACCGCGGGCTGACCCTGCTCGGCCAGGGGCGGAAAGTCAGGAGCGGGTGCGGCCGCCGGGGTGGCCGGTTCCGCCAGGGGCGGAAGGTCGGAAGCGGGTGCGGCGGGCTGGACCTCAGCCGGGGCTGAACCAGGTTCCACCGGCGGAGCCGGTTCCGCCAGAGGCGGAAGATCCGAAACAGGTGCGGCGGGCTGGACCTCAGCCGGGGCCGAACCAGGTTCCACCGGCGGAGCCGGTTCCGCCAGAGGCGGAAGATCCGAAAC